>DASQTS010000225.1:0-31171 GCA_035641775.1 Thermoleophilaceae bacterium | reverse complement strand
GGCGAGCCGCGACCCGATCGCCACGCTCGCGTCGTCGGAGCCGCACACCGTGAGGACGGCGTCCGCCGTCGACGGAGCGCTCACGTGCTCCGCGCTTGGCATGTGCTCACGCAGGAAGCGAGCGCACTGGGCCGTGGCCTGTGGGTGCGAGACCACGCGCACCACGGTCGGCAGCGACAGCTCGCCGCGGGCGATCACGCAGTGGTGGATCGGATGCACTACCTCGGCGGCGATGCGGACGCCGCCCGCGTCGAGCGCGAGCGTGTCGAGCGTGATCCCGACGCTGCCCTCGAGCGCGTTCTCGATCGGAACCACCGCCCGCTCGACGGCGCCCTCCTCGACTGCCATCACGGCGTCGTAGATCGTGGGGTACGGCACGGCGACGGTGCCGTCCGGGGATGACGCGCGGAGGGCCTCGTCGCTGTGGGTCCCGGCGGGGCCGAGATAGCCGACCCTCATCAAGCCGCGTTGGCCGGCGTTCCGGCCAGGGCGGTCTCGACCGCCTGCTGCTCCTCCGGCGAGAGCTCGTACTCCGGGGTGCCCTCGCGCACCTGCTTCACGTACAGGCGCGCCTGGTCGCGGTGGAGGATCGACGACACCACCACGCCGGTCTGGCGCGAGTCGAGCAGCGCCACGGTGCTCGACTGCTGACCGGACAGCTCGTTCATCGCGTCGTAGCGGACGACTGAGGTGTGCGCGATGCAGCCGTCCATTCGGCGCTCGGCGTCCGACACACGCCCCTCGAGGCCGCGCGCCACGTCCTCCACCCAGTCGCGCAGCTGCACAAACGCCTCCTGAAGCGAGGCGGCGTGCGCGGCGAGGTCCGTCTCCTCGCCGCCGAGGATCGTGCGCTGTGCCGCGCGCACGCGCCGCAGCTTGAAGGTCAGGACGATCACCCAGAGCAGCGCGATCGCCGCGACCCCCGCCGCCGCGACTGCCACGATGCCCTGAGTCGAGTTCAGATCGTCCACGCCGCCAGGGTACCCAGCCTCAGCGGGTGAAGATGACCGTGAACTCGGCCTCGTTGTTGTCCGTGACCTCCTCGCCGGGCACCGGCTCCACGCGCACGGTGATGGGCACGTTCTGGCCCGTCGGCGGCTGCTCCGACAGCGGGATGGTCACGGGCTTCTGCTCCCCGGTCGCGATCTCGTTGATCGTCTCCTCGGCCTCGAACGCGTCCCCGCCCGAGCCGACGGTGACGGTGACACGGACATCGGTCTCGGTGCTGTCGCCCTGGTTCACGACCTGGATCTCGAATGCGGCGTCCTCGCTGAGCTGCACGGTCGTCGATGTGCCTGGCGTGATCGCCGTGCCGGCCAGCGATACGGTCCCCAGGCCGTTGCCGTGGAGGCCCGGCGCGGCTGCGCCGTCGGATCCGCGCAGCCCGGCGATCTCGTCCGCCACAAAGTCGGGGTCCACCCAGGCGAGGTTCTCGACGAAGGTGAGCGCCTGGTCGCTGGGCGGGTCCTCGCCGATGCCCTCCGCGTCGAGCGCCTCCTCGAGCGTCGGGCTATAGCGGGCCTTCAGCAGCACGTCGCTGGCGAGGAAGACCTGCATCGTCTCCGCGATGTCGCTCGTGCTCTCGCGCCGCTCCTCTTCCGCCAGCGCACCCGGCAGCGCCCTCGCCACCACTGCGAGCGCGTCCCGGCGCAGGTCGAGCGCCTCCTGGAAGTAGCCGTGCGCCTCCGACAACTCGTCGGGCACGTCAAGGTCGCGCGCACGGTCGGAGAGCGTGGCGGAGTCCACGCGCAGGGCGTTCGCCTGGTTCTGCTGGTTCACCGCCTGCTCCGGGTCGCTCCCGGCGCCGAGGATCTCGAACAGCTGCCGGCTCTCGGCCTTGGACAGCGCGACGAGCTCGTTCGACCCGCGCACGTAGTCCTCCATCGCCCGCTCCTTGCGCGCGTCCAGGCAGCCCCGGAACGCCAGCACCAGCAGGATGAACACGAGCAGGCCACCGCCGATGGCTATGGTCCGGCGGACGAGGAGGGTCTGGCGATCGGTCGAGGGACCGCGAGACGGCCGGCGGCGCGGCGGACGTACGGGCTCGTCCGGTTCGTCGAGGAAGGACAGGCGAATCGCTCCTAGCGCTATAAGCGCGTCGTGCGCAGGTTGACGGCAGTATGAACGGGGGGCAGGACGCGCTCCCCGGAAACCGAAAACGAAACTGGGATGAGACGTTCCGCAGCAGGCTTCACGGATGAGCCCGGCACGCTGCCACTAGGCGGTTCGGACCCTACACAACCTCTCACGGGCGTCTCGGGCGCGCGGGTCATCCTGGATCGCTACCGGATGGAGCGCCGCCTCGGCGCCGGCGGGTTCGGCGTCGTCTGGCTGGCCTGGGACGAAAAGCTCGAGCGCGAGGTCGCCGTGAAGGTGATCCCGCGCGAGCGCGGCGCGGGCGAGCGAGTGGAGCGCGAGGCGCGGGCAGCCGCCAGGCTAAACCACCCGGGCATCGTCGCCATCTACGAGCTGGCCTCTGACGAGCACGACGTCTACCTGGTCTCGGAGCTGGTTCGGGGCCGAACGCTCGCGGAGCTGACCGGGGCGAGCGCTATCTCGGACCGCGACGTCGCGCGCATCGGCGCCGCCCTCTGCGAGGCACTCGAGCACGCGCACGCGCGCGGGGTCATCCACCGCGACGTGAAACCGCAGAACGTCATGGTCCTGGCCGAGCCCGCCGCGGGCGCGGGATTCGCCAAGCTCGCCGACTTCGGCGTAGCTCACGTGGCTTCGGGCGACCCGCTCACGCGCACGGGCGACGTCGTCGGCACGCTCGCCTACATGGCGCCGGAGCAGGCCGAGGGCATCCGCGTGACCCCGGCGTGTGACGTCTACTCGCTGGCGCTCACCCTCTACGAGGCCTGGACCGGCACGAACCCGGTGAAGGCCGCCGGGCCCGCCGCCACCGCGCGGCGCCTGGGCAGGCCGCTGCCGTCGCTCGCTGCCATGCGGCGCGACCTGCCGCGCGAGCTAAGCGACGTGGTCGACGAGGCGCTCGACGTCGATCCCTCGTTCCGCCCGGCGCCAGAGCGCCTGCGACAGGCCTTGAAGGCGGCCGAGTCCGAGCTGGCCGACGAGGGCGGCTTGGTGGAGCCGGCCACGCTGCGGCGCGTCGGCCTCGCCGACCGGACTGGCGCATCGATTGGGCGTATAGCGCCCAATCCATCCGCCACCTCCTCGATTCCGGCTCGGTTGGCAGCGGGTTTGGCTACGGGAGGGCTCGTTTTTGCGTGTCTGGAGACGCTCGCACCCGAACCAAGCTTCTCGGCGATTGCCGCGGCCGGCATCGCGGCCGCCTTCACCGCTGTCTTTCCACGCCTGGGCTGGCTGGCGGCTGTGGTGGGGCTATGCGCCTGGCTGATATCGCCCGAAGCAGACCGCCAGGGCACCGCGCTGGTCCTGATGGCGGCAGCCGCGCCCGTCCCCTTCCTCCTACCGCGGGCGGGCCTCCTGTGGTCGGTTCCCGTCGTCGCCCCGCTCCTTGGCACGATCGCGCTGGCCCCGGCCTTCATCGGCATCGCGGCGCTCGCCCCGACCCCCGCCCGCCGCGCCGGTCTCGCCGCCGCGGGGCTCTGGTGGCTGGTGCTGGGCGAGATCCTCACCGGGCGATCGCTCCTCTTCGGCATTCCGGACGGCGCGTTGCCGCGGGCGAACTGGGAAGGCTCGATCTCGGCTGCCGCCTCGGACGCAATCCAGCCGCTCCTGACCACCCCGGCACTCGCGCCGGTATTGGCCTGGGCGGCCGGAGCCGTGGCCGTAATGCTCGTCGTTCGTGGTCGCTGGCTGACCATCGACATATTGGGGGCCGGCATCTGCGCTGCGGCGCTGGTAGCCGCTCACGCGGCGCTCGGCGACGTGCTCGCTGCGGAGGTCGCTCTCGACCAGGCGCGCGGCGCCGTGGCGGGCAGCATCGCGGCCGCGTTGGTGGTGCTGACGGTGTCCCGGACCTCGGGCCCGGGCGAGGCCTGGGGTACTCCGCGTATCACGACGGCTTAGGACTACCCTGCGAGACGAATGAGCATGCTGCGCAATCTTGAGGCGAAGCTCGGCGGCCTCGTCGAGGGCGCGTTCGGACGGGCATTCCGGACGAGCGTCCAGCCCGTCGAGCTCGCCCACAAGCTCGCGAAGGAGATGGAGGACAACCAGATGGTCTCCGTCTCGCGCGTGTACGTGCCGAACCACTATCGCGTGTTCCTGTCCCCGAAGGACCGCGAGCAGTTCGCGAGCTACGAGCCGGCGCTCCGCAAGGAGCTGTCGGACTACCTGCTCGAGCACGCGCGCCAGGAGTCGTTTGCGCTCTCCACCCGGCCGCAGGTGGAGTTCGACACGGACGAGCGGCTAGACCTCGGCGAGTTCGGGATCCAGGCGCAACTGCTGGCCGCGCCGGAGGAGGAGAAGCAGTCCCAGGGACCCGCCACGCCGGCGCCGTCTTCGGGCGACTTCGGCCACACGATGGTTTACTCGCCGAGCCGCGAGGCGCGCCGTATCGACGCGGCGCCCGACAGGGGCCAGGCGCTCCTCGTTGGCGACGGCCGCCGGAACGTGCTGGGCGGCAGCCGCGTCGTGATCGGACGCAGCCGGGAAGCGGACATCGTGCTCCAGGACCCGAACATCTCGCGGCGCCACGCCGAGCTCCGCCGCGCCGACGAGGGCTGGCAGATCGTGGACCTCGGCTCGACGAACGGGATCAAGGTCAACGGCCGCCGCGTGGACAACGCGGGGCTCCGCCCCGGGGACCAGATCACGATCGGCGTGACGGACCTGACCTTCGAGCTCGAGTAGCCGATGGACGAGCCTCTCGCTGTCGCGCTCAAGTTCGGCTTCCTGCTCGTGCTCTACCTGTTCCTGCTGTGGATGGCGCGCAGCGCGATGCGCGACCTCGCGCGCTACGGCGGCACGGCCGCGGCGGCCGAGCCCGTCGAGGCCCCGAGCCCGGCGCGGCGCGAGCGCGGCGACCGGGACCTGCGCTCTGGCGTGTCGCCGCGGCTGCAGGTGATTGCGGCCATGGGGCATGAGCCGGGTACGACGTTCGACGTGGGCGAGGGTGCCACCTTCGGCCGCTCCGACGGAGCGGACATCCGCGTGGACGACCCCTTCGCGTCGTCCGCGCACGCGCGCATCTTCAACCGCGCCGGCGTCATGCACCTCGAGGACATGGGCTCCACGAACGGCACCTACCTGAACGGGCGGCAGGTGAAGGCCGCGCAGAGGCTCAGCATCGGGGACACGATCCGGATCGGCGACAGCGAATACCGCTACGAGGAGTAGCCGGATGGCGCTCCACATCGTCGAGCAGGCCGGCCGCACCGACGTGGGCCGGCAGCGCACCGCCAACGAGGACTCGCTCGTGGTCAGGCCGCCGCTGTTCGCGGTGGCGGACGGCATGGGCGGCGCGAAGGCGGGCGAGGTGGCGTCCGCGGTGGCGGTCGAGGCCGTGGAGGACGCGCGCGATTCGAGCGAACCGGCCGAGGCGCAGCTCGCGGGCATCGTCCGCGATGCGAACCGGCGCATCTACGAGCTCGCGGCCGGGGACGAGTCGCGCCGCGGGATGGGCACCACGCTCACGCTCGCGATGCTCCACGGCGACGAGGTGAGCCTCGCGCACGTGGGCGACAGCCGCGCCTACCGGCTCCGCGGCGGCGAGCTGCAGCAGCTGACGCGGGACCACTCACTCGTGGCGGAGCTCGAGCGGAGCGGCCAGATCACCGCGGAGGCGGCGGAGCACCACCCACAGCGGTCGATAATCACCCGAGCCCTCGGACCCGAGCCCGACGTGGAGGTCGACACGTATACGCTCGCCGGCCGCGAGGACGACATCTTCCTGATCTGCTCCGACGGCCTCACGTCGATGATCTCCGACGAGGAGGTCAGCTCGATCCTGCGCTCGGCCGGGTCGCTCGACGAGGCCGCCGACGCCCTCGTGCGCGCCGCGAACCAGAGCGGCGGCAAGGACAACATCACGGTGATCCTGTTCCGCCTGGGGGACGGCGAGGACGCGGCAGCTCCCGAGCCGCCCGAGAGCCAGGACACGATCGTCGGTGGGCTGACCGCGCAGGACGTGGAGGACGCGCGCGCCGAGCAACGGCCGGCGGCCGCCGCGCTCGAGGACGCTCCGGCGGACGCGACCGTGGTCCGCCCGCCGGTGGAGCGTGGGCCCGCCGAGGGCACGCCGCCCCCACGGCAGGCCGAGCGCTCGCGGTCTCGCCGCCGCCGCCTCCCGCTCGGCGCCGCCGCCGCAGTGCTGCTGCTCGCGGGTATTCTCGGCGGCCTCTACCTGCTCAGCCGCCAGGTGTACTTCGTCGGCACCAACGACGGGGGCCTCGTGACGGTCTACAAGGGGCTCCCCTACGAGCTGCCGCTGGGAGTGGACCTCTACGAGGAGGACTACGCCAGCGGCATGCCCGCGCGCGCGATCCCGGCACGCCGCCGCGAGCGCGTGCTCGACCACGAGTGGCGCAGCCGCGACGACGCCGTCGATCTGGTGCGGGCGCTCGAGCGCGGCCAGCTCGACGCCGGAGCACCTGGCTGATGTCGGCCCGCATGCGCGAGCTCTTCGGGCTCCTGCCGGTGTCCCTGCTGGTCGCGGCCGGCTTCGCCGCTGTGATCGCCACGCGCTCCGAGAATGTCTCCGACGCGACGCTGACCTATGGCGCGTTCTTCCTCGGCCTGTGCGTGCTGGCGCACCTGTTCATCCGCGCGCGGCTTCCGGACGCCGACCCGTACCTGTTCCCGCTCGCCGCCGTGTTGGCGGGCATCGGGCTCGTCCTGATCTACCGGATCGACGCCGAGCTCGCGCGCGAGCAGGCGCAGTGGTTCGTCGTCGGGCTGGCGTTCTTCTGCGTGACGATCCTGCTGATCGACGACCACCACGTGCTCGAGCGCTACCGCTACACGATCGCGGCGGCGAGCATCGGGCTGCTCCTGATGCCGCGCCTGCCCGGCATCGGCACGCAGGTCAACGGCGCGTTCCTCGCCATCAAGGTCGGTCCCATCCAGTTCCAGCCAGCCGAGTTCGCCAAGCTCGGGATCATCGTCTTCCTCGCGAGCTACCTGCGCGAGACGGGCGACATACTCGTGCGGCCGCGGCTGCGGCCGCTGCCCTACCAGCGGCAGCTGCTGCTCTGGGGCATCCCGGTCGCCCTCACGTTGCTCGGCGTGGCGGTGCTCGACCTCGGCGTCGCGGGATCGGTGCTGCTCGGCGTGTTCCTGATCTCGTTCGCCGCCGTCATCCGCGACCGCCCCTCGCCGAAGCACTTCGGGCCGCTCCTGCTCGTCTGGGGCCTCGCGATGTTCATGCTGATCTTCATCCGCGACCTCGGCAGCTCGCTGATGTTCTTCGGCGGCTTCCTGGCCCTGCTGTACGTGGCCACCGGACGGCTGTCGCTGGTCGGCGTGGGCTCCACGATGTTCTTCGGCGGCGCCTTCTTCCTGTCCCGGAGCGTCGCGCACGTGCAGGAACGCGTGGACATCTGGCTCGACCCGTTCGCCAGCGGCGTCGTGGACGACGAGGGCTACCAGCTCGCGCAGTCGCTGTTCGCCCAGGCGGACGGCGGCCTCTTTGGGCAGGGCTTTGGGCAGGCGCTGCTCCAGCTCCCGGGCGGCGGCACGATCCTGCCGGCCGCGCACACTGACCTGATCTACGCGGTGCTCGCTAACGAGGCCGGCCTGTTCGGGGCGGCGGGGCTGCTCGGCGCCTATCTCCTGCTCGTGTACCGGGGCTTCCGCGCCGGCCTGTCGGCCGCCGACGGCTTCTCCAAGCTGCTGGCCACCGGCCTGACCGCCGTGCTCGCGATCCAGGTGTTCGTGATCGTCGGCGGCGTCACGCGCGTGATCCCGCTCACCGGCGTCACGCTCCCGTTCGTCTCGTACGGCGGCAGCTCGATCGTGGCGAACATGGTGCTGCTTGCGCTGATCCTGATCGTCTCCGACCGCGCGCGCTCCGAGGCGCGCCGGCGCGGGGGCCTGGTGTGACGCGGTGAACCGCCAGATAGTCCAGCTGTTCGCCCTCTTCGCCGTCCTGTTCGGCGTCCTCGTGGTCTTCACGTCGCGCTGGACCGTAATCGAGGCCGAGTCGCTCGCGGACAACCCGAACAACCGCCGGCCGCTCATCGAGGAGCAGCGCATCCCGCGCGGACTGATCCTCGCGTCGGACGGGCGCACGGTCATCGCGCGCAGCCGCGGCCAGGGACGCGGCCAGAACCGGCTCTACACGCGCAGCTACCCGCAGGGCGGGCTGTTCGCCCACCCGATCGGCTTCTCCTACATCCGCAACGGCCGGCGCGGGCTCGAGCTGAGCCGCAACGACGACCTCGTGGGCGAGGAGGACGAGTTCGAATCGATCCTCTCGGGCCTCGAGAGCCGCGACCAGGAGGGGAACGACGTCGTCACGAACCTCGACGTGGCCGGCACGGAGGCGGCGAGGGACGGCCTCGCCGGCCGCAAGGGCGCTGTGGTGGCGATCGAGCCGCGGACCGGCCAGGTGCGCGTGATGGTGTCGGTGCCCGAGTACGACCCGAACGCGATCCCGACTCAGATCAGACAGCTCAACCGCGACAGCGAGAACCAGCCGCTCCTCAACCGCACGACGCAGGAGCTCTACCCGCCGGGCTCGACGTTCAAGGTCGTGACCGCCACAGCCGCACTCGACACCGGCACGGTGCAGCCGGACACGGTGATCGACGGCTCGTCGCCGAGGACCATCAGCGGCGTGCCGCTCGAAAACGCGGGCGGCCAGGACTTCGGGCCGATCTCGTTCACGGACGCGCTTACCAACTCCGTCAACACCGTGTTCGCCCAGGTGGGGGAGCGCGTCGGTCGGGAACGGCTCGTGGAGTACATGAGGCGGTTCGGGTTCTACGAGGACCCGCAGCTCGACTATCCGGGGGCCCAGATGATCGCCAGCGGGATCCTGAACGGCGACGGTGACTTCGTGGACGACGGATTCGACGTCGGCCGCGTGGCGATCGGGCAGGGCGGTCTCGAGGGCGAGATCCGCTCCAGCCCGCTCCAGATGGCGCAGGTGGCCGCCGCCGTGGCGAACCGTGGCCGCCTGATGAAGCCGCGCCTCACTGACCGCATCGTCCGCAAGGACGGGCGGGTTAGTGAGCGGATACAGCCCGACCTCCAGGCGGTGGTGATGAAGCCGGAGACCGCCGAGGAGCTCGCGGGCATGATGAGCCGCGTGGTCGAGGAGGGCACCGGCACGGCGGCCGCGCTCTCCGGGATCACGGTCGCCGGTAAGACGGGAACGGCCGAGGTCGGCGCGAACCGCGAGTTCACGCAGCCGTGGTTCATCTGCTTCGCGCCGGTGGAGAACCCGCGGATGGCGGTCGCCGTGACGGTCGAGCGGACCACCGGCCAGGGCGGGACGGTGGCGGCGCCGATCGCGAAATCGGTGCTCGAGGCGCTGCTCGGCGGAGCCGCCGGATGACCGAGGTCGCCGGCAACACGATGATCGACGGCCGCTACCGGATCCTGCGCCGCATCGGGTCCGGCGGGATGGCCGACGTGTACTGCGCCGAGGACACGCACCTGGGCCGCCAAGTCGCGATCAAGGTGCTGCACCGCCGCTTCGCGCAGGACCAGGAGTTCGTCGAGCGCTTCCGGCGCGAGGCCAAGTCAGCGGCAGGGCTGAACCACCCGAACGTCGTCGGGGTCTTCGACCGCGGCGAGCACGAGGGCACCTACTACATCGCGATGGAGTTCCTCGAGGGCCGCACCCTCAAGGACATCGTCATGGCCGAAGCGCCCGTGGAGCAGGACCGCGTCGTCGACCTCGGCGTGCAGATCCTGCACGCCGCGGGCTTCGCGCACCGCCACGGCGTCATCCACCGGGACTTCAAGCCGCACAACGTGATCGTGGACGAGCCCGGTCACGCGAAGGTCACGGACTTCGGCATCGCACGCGCTGGCGCGTCCGAGATGACGGAGACGGGCTCGATCATGGGAACCGCGCAGTACCTCTCGCCCGAGCAAGCGCAGGGCCACGCCGTCACCGCGACCTCCGACATCTACTCGATCGGCGTGATGCTCTACGAGATGCTCGCCGGGCGGCTGCCGTTCGACGGCGACAGCGCCGTGGCGGTTGCGCTGAAGCACCTGTCCGAGGCGCCCACGCCGATCTCGCCGTGGCGGCCCGACGTGCATCCGGCGCTCGAGGCGGTCGTGATGGCCGCGCTTGCGAAGGACCCGGCGCAGCGCTGGCAGTCCGCGGAGGACTTCGCGGGGGGCCTCGAGGCCGCTCGCGCCCAGCTCGAGTCCGGGGCGAACGGCGGCCAGGACACAGCGGCGTTCGCGGCGATCCCGATGCCGGCGGGCGACGACACGGCGCCCACGATGCTCGCCGACACCGCGCCGCCTGCGCCGGCGGCGGCGGTGGCCGAGCGCGAGGAGGAGCGCGAGCGGCGCTGGCCCTGGTATGCGATCGGCGCGCTGGCGCTCGCGCTGCTCGGCGTGCTGCTCTACCTGATCCTGTCGGGCGCGCTCGCCGCCGAGAAGCGCGAGGTGCCGCGGGTCACCGGCAAGCAGCTGGTCGAGGCGCGCGCCCTGATGGAGCGGGCGGGGTTCGAGGTGGAGACGGAGCGCGTGCAGAGCTCGCAGCCCTTCGACCAGGTGGTGGACCAGGACCCGAACGCCGGCGAGGAGGCCGACGAGGGCTCGACCGTGACGCTGGAGGTCTCCGGAGGCCCCGGTGAGGTGCTCGTCCCGCCCGTCGCGAACCTTCGGCAGGGCCAGGCGATCAGGGAGCTGGAGGACGCCGGGCTCGAGGTAACCGTTGACCGCGAGTTCTCCGACCGGCTGGCGAAGGACTCCGCCATCAGGACCGTGCCGCGTGAGGGCATCGAGGTCACGAAGGGCACGCGCGTGCGGCTGCTCGTGAGCAACGGCCCGGAGCAGGTGACCGTCCCCGACGTGACGGGCCTGTCACGCGAGTCTGCAGAGTCGCGGCTTCGCGACGAGGGTCTCTCCGTCGCGGTGGAGGAGCAGGAGTCGGACGAGACAGAGGGCGACGTGATCGCTCAGAGCCCGGCCGGAGGCGCCGAGGTCCCACGCGGCGGGCGAGTCACGATCACGATCTCCACCGGGCGGCCGCAGGTCGACGTGCCGGACGTCATCGGCCAGGCGGAGGAGCGCGCCGCCGGCACGATCAGCGCCGTGGGGCTGAATCCCATCACGCAGGAGCGGACGGTGACGGACCCGTCGGAGGACGGCGTGGTGATCGAGCAGCGCCCGGGCGCCGGCACCTCGCTGGACCCGGGGGGCCAGGTCACGCTGGTGATCGGCGTGCTCGAGGAGCAGGACACGCTCGAGCCGGTGGAGCCGGAGACCCCCTGAGTCAGCTCAGGAGCGAGAGCTCCTGGACCTCCGCCTTGCCGCCCTCGGGCAGCTCGCTGATCCAGAGCAGGTAGTAGCGGTAGCGGCGGCCCTCGGGCCGCAGCCTGAACGTGTGGTCCTCCTCCACGGTCTCCACCCGGCTGAGCCGGGTCCAGCCGCGCAAATTCGGGGGGACCGTCTCGGACCCGTACACGGCCGCCTTGAAGCCTGGCTTGGCGGTGGAGAGCGTGAGCCCGCGTCCCGCAATGAGCTTGCCGGCGTCCACGAACAGGCCCACGCCGGACTTGTTGCTGCCCTCGAACCCGCCCTGGTAGGTCTCGGTGTTCCAGTTCGTGCTGCGGTTGCCGTCGATCGCGTTGCGCGCGGCGTCGGGCGACTCCTCGTTGTCGCCCTCGGGGTCGTAGTCGCTGGATGCGTTGCCTGCGAGGCGCACCTCGCTGAGCTCGTCCGGCTTGTTCGGCACCACCGAGCCGCCTGTGCCCTTCTCGGTCCGCGCGGCGAGGAAGACGCCGGTCGCGGCCAGCGCCGCGAGCAGCAGGAGACTGAGCGCGAGCGCCCGCATTGGGCGTCTCAGCCGGATCGGGGCGAAGTCGGCCGTGTCGGCAGACAGCGTCTTCAGCACGGTCGTGGCCTCGCCCGTGGCCTGGCCCGTGCGCGCGGCCTCGATCGCGAGCACCTCCTCGAGGTCGTGAACCATCCCGTCGACCGTGGCGTAGCGGTTCTGGGTCTCCTTGGCGGTGGAGTGCTCCACCACCGCGGCGAGCGCAGCCGAGATCTCGGGGCGACGGCGCTGGACGTCCGGCAGCGGGTCGCGCACGTGCTTCATCGCGACGGCGACCTGCGTGTCCGCCTTGAAGGGTGTCTCGCCGGTGAGCATCTCGTAGAGGACGACCCCGAGCGAGTAGATGTCCGACTGCCCGGTCACCTCGTGGCCGAGCGCCTGCTCCGGCGAGACGTAGTCGGTCGTGCCGAGCACCCGGCCGGTCGCCGTTAGCCCCTGCGCCTCCAGCGAGCGCGCGATGCCGAAGTCCGTGACCTTCGCCCGCCCGTCGCGGTCGATCAGCACGTTCTGGGGCTTCACGTCACGGTGCACGAGCATGCTCGCGTGCGCGGCCTCGAGCGCCCGGCCGATCTCGATCGCGTAGGCCACCGCCTCGGATACCGGCAGCCGCCCGAGCCGGCGGATGCGGTCCTTCAGCGTCTCCCCCTCGACGTACTCGAAGACTATGTATGGCGCCCCCTCGTCCTCGCCGGCGTCGATCACCGTCACCACGTGCGGGTGATTCAGCTGGGCGACCGCGCGCGCCTCGCGGCGGAAGCGCTCGAGCTGGTCGGGATCCGCCGAGATGTCGCGGTGCATCAGCTTGATCGCCACCCACCGCTCGAGCGTCGGGTCGAAGGCGCGGTAGACGCTCGACATCCCTCCCGACCCGATCTTCTCCTCGAGCCGGTAGCGCTCGCTGATCAGCGTGCCGATCACCGTCATCTATTTTCCGCTCTCCTGTGGCTGTACGCGTGCGCGTCCACACCGATCCCGCCTGCTCCGCGTCGTGGGCGGCCGAGCCGCGGCTCCGGCGCCTGAACGTGGAGTTCGGCGCGAGCCTCGAGTTCACCTACGTGATGGGCGGGCTCGCCCGGGAGTTCGAGGACCTGCCCGGGCTCGTCATGAGCTGGCTCGATCATGCGGCCGAGTCCGGGATGCCGGTCGACCCGCGGATCTGGGACGGCGACTCGCCGCGCTCGAGCTACCCGGCGTGCATCGCGTTCAGGGCGGCCTCCGAGCAGGGTCCTGGGCTGGGTGCGCGCTACCTGCGGGCACTGCGAGAGGGGTTCATGTGCCACCGCCTGAAGCTTGACGGGCCGGAGCCGCTCATGGGGCTCGCGCGTCTCGTGGGACTCGACGTACAGCGCTTCAGGATCGATCTCGAGTCGAACGCGATCCTGGAGGCGTTCGGCAACGACCTCGAGGCCACGCGCACGATCCCCGACGCCGCGCGCGAGGCCGGGCTCGCGACCGAGGGCACCCACGGCTCGAGCGTCGAGCGGCTCGAGTTCCCCGCGCTCGCGTTCGGGGACGGCCACTGGGTAGGCGGCGACGATCCGTACGAGGCCTGGCGCGCCGCCGCGATCGCGGCCGGGGCCGCGCCGAGTGACGAGCCGCGGCCGGACGTGCCGGGCGCGCTGCGCCACTTCGGCCCGCAGGGCGTGGCCACGACCGAGCTGGAGGCGATCTGCGACCTGCCGGGGCCGCGCGCCGGCGCCGAGGCCTGGCGGCTGGCGAGCGAGTGGCGTCTCAAGCGGGTGCCGGTGCTGAGCTCGGAGCTCTGGGAGCTGGTTTAACGCGGCCGGATCCATAGGTCGTCGAAGGCCGCCGAGGCGCCCGACGGGCCGCTCACCAGAACTCCGATACGTGGGCCACTGCGGGGTGCAGGCAGTCCCGTCGCCACGACGCGCCACCGGCCGCCCACCCTGGCCGCCAGCCGGACGCTCCGCCCCGCCGTGACCCGCAGCGGGACCTCTGCGGCCGCAGCAGGGGCCGTCTGGGCTACGCGCGTGGTGCCTCCGTCCTCGAGCCGCCGCGCTACGACGCGCCGTCCAAGCACTTCCACAGCCGCGCCCTCGCCCCCCGCCGAGAGCACCACCAGTCCCGCTCGCGCCCCAGGGCTTCGCTCGCCCACCAGGACCTGAGCCCGGAAGCTGGACGTGCGCGCCTGTCTGGCAAGCACTCCGCCACGAAGGTGGAGGCGTCCACCCGCCGGGCGCGCCGCGGGGCGGCGGCCCACGGGCCACTCCCACCCCAGGCCGAGATGCGAGCGGCCGAAGCCGAAGCGCTGCTCGGGCGCTCCGCCCGGAGGCGCCACCGGTCCCTCGACCGCGGGCCAGCCGTCGGCTCCCACGCCGAACCCCGAGATCAAGAAGTGCCGGTCCGCCGCGTCGCCGCGGGCGTATGCGTGGTAGGCCAGGAGCGGCGCTCCGTCGGGGCCCGGAAAGACGCTGGCGTGGCCAGGGCACCGGAACACCGGATTCGGGCGGAGCAGTGGCTCGGGTCGCTTCTCCCACGGGCCGAGCAGCGATGCTGAGCGGGCGACTCCGGTCTGGTAGGTGCAGCGCGGGCCGCAGCAGCCCGCCCCGGAGTAGATGAGGTAGAACAGGCCGTCACGGCGCAGCAGTGCGGGCGCCTCCACCAGCTCCCGCTCCCACGCAGCGTCGCCTCGAAACAGCTCACGGGGCAGCCCGTTCAGCGCCAGGCCACCTGGCGCCAGCGGTGCCGCGACGATGGGCGTGGGAAGGCGATGAGCGTTGCCGTTGCGCTTCCAGATCAGCCACTCGGCCCCGTACTCGTCCACTGCCGGCAGCGGATCGATGTCGCCGATCCTGCTGCACGCGAGTGGGCCGTGGTCGCGATACGGCCCGCGGATGCGCACCGACGACGCGACGGCGATGCAGCGCCGTCCGCTTCGGGAGAGCGCGCTGTAGTAGACCAGCACGCGCTTGCCGCGCCGCTGGAACTCGGGCGCCCAGAAGTCGCCGGCGGCCCACCGTGGCCGCTCTGAGAGCACTGAGCCGACCTGCCGCCAATGCCCGAGGTCGGGTGAGTACAGGATTGGGAAGGCAGGCAGCCAGTCCGTGGAGGTCGACGCCGCGTACCAGCCGTCCGGTTCGCGAACGACGGACGGATCGGGATAGTTGCCGGCTACGACCGGGTTGGCGATCGCGCCGGGCGCGCACGCGCCGAGCACCAGCGCCGCGAACAGGGCCGGGCTAAGACGCCGCGCTGAAGCCCTCGCCGCGACGGCCGATCAGTCCCTGCTTCGGAAGCTCGACGACGCCGGAGGCCGTCGTGGTCCTGCCGATAACGGCGGTGCCCGGATGGTGGCGCGCCAGCAGCTCCACGGCGGCGTCCGCATCCTCGTGCGGCACGACGACGCAGAAGCCGCAGCCCATGTTGAAGACCTCGTACAGCTCGGCGTCCTCGACCCCACCGCGCTCGGCGATCAGCTCGAAGACGCGCGGAACCGGAAGCGGCGAGTCGATGCTGTACCCCACGTCGCCCTCGAGCCTCAGCAGGTTCAGGAAACCGTCGCCGGTGATGTGGGCGAGCCCGCGCACGGCCAGCCCCGACGCGAGCAGCTCGCGGACGGCCTGAACATAGATCACGGTCGGCTCGAGCAGCAGGTCCCCAGCCGTCTCGCCGCCAACCTGCTCGTCGAGGTCGGTGAGCACGCTGCGGGCCAGGCTCAGGCCGTTCGAGTGGATGCCGCTCGACGGGATCCCGATCAGCGTGTCGCCGCTCTCGATGCGGTCACCGGTCACTATCGCGTCGAGCTGGACCAGCCCCACGCAGAAGCCCACCAGGTCGAACCCGCGAGGCGAGGGGTGGCCGCGCACCACGTCCGGCAGCACGGCGAGCTCCCCGCCCGGGATCTCGACGCCCGCCCGCTCCGCCCCGGCGCGCAGCCCGATCCCGATCTGCTCGAGGACCTCCGGGTTCGCCTCCTCGACGGCGATGTAGTCGAGCAGCGCGATCGGGTCGGCGCCCACGCAGATCACGTCGTTGGCGTTCATGCCGAACAGGTCGATGCCGATCGTGTCGTAGCGCCCGAGCTGCTCGCAGATGATCACCTTCGACCCGACGCTGTCGCAGGACAGCGCGAGGCCCAGGCCGTCACCTATCTCGAGGACGTTCGCGTAGTGGCCGCTCTCAAGCGCCGCGCGGGAGGGGCGCCCGGTCCGGATCCCGGACAGCACCCCGACGAGCGCGGATACGGCGTTTCCGGACAGGAGCTGGTCCACGCCGGCGCGCGCGTATGCACCTTCGGCCATCCGGCCTCATTCAAGCGGAACGGACGGCGGCGCGCCGCAGGGCGAGCGCCACGGCGTCGTCCGAGATGCCGTCGGCCCAGCCGGCCACGTCCTCGTGGACCGCGCGCACGAGCTCCTGGGGCGAATGCTCGTCCGCCACGGCGCCGACCAGCTCCGCCAGCCGGGCGGCGCCGTACATCTCTCCGCCGCGCCGCGCCTCCACGAGCCCGTCGGTGTAGGCCAGGACGAGGTCGCCGGCGTCGAGCAGCACCTCGACGACCTCATACCCGGGGGCGTCCACGACGCCGAGCGGCAGCCCGTGGCCGTCGAGTGTGGAGACCGAGCCCGCGTGCACGTGCAGCGGCGGAAGGTGGCCGGCGTTGCAGTAGCTGAGCGAGTCCCGCGAGAGCACGCCGAGGAACGTCGTGACGAATGTGTCGGGCGGCAGCCGGCCGAGGAGCATGGAGTTCGCCTGCTCGAGCACCCGCGCCGGGCAGAGGGTGTCCCAGCTGCGCGCCTCGATGAAGAACCGCACCATCGCGCTCAGCGCGGCCGTCTCGACGCCCTTTCCGGCCACGTCGCCGACGAGCACCGCGACCGCGTCACCGCTGCCCACCGGCCAGGCGCCGTAGACGTCGCCGCCGGTCGCCTCGTTGGCGGCCGGCGCGTACAGGAGACCGGTCTCGTAGCCGGGCATCGCGGGCAGCGACTCGGGCACAAAGCCGAGCGTGAGGGCGCGCGCGATGCGCCGCTCGCGCTGGTAGTCGATCGCGTTCGCGATGGCGGCCGCCGAGAGGCGCGCGAGCTTCACCAGGAGGTCGAGGTGGTCCTCGCCGAAGCGGTCCACGTCCTCGTGGCCCACCGTGAGCACGCCGTAGAGCCGCGGCCCCAGCTCGATCGGCGCATGCATCACCGATCCGAGCGGCGCGGCCTCGGGCCCGTTGCGGAGCAGCGCGGTGCGCGTCCGCGCCACTTGCGCGAAGCCGGCGCTGTCGAGTGAGGCGAGCTGGGCGGCGAGCTCCTCGGAGCAATCCACGGTCGCGGCTATGCGCACCTCGCCCGAGCGCGTGGTGAGCCGCGTGAGGAGCGCGCTGGTGGCCCCGCTGATCGCGGCGGCGTGGCGCGTGACGCGGACGTAGACGTCGGCCGGGTCGAGTGACTCTGAGACCGCCTCGGCGGCCCGCTTCAGGCGCAGCTCGTTGCGGGCGCGGCGCCCCTCGGCCTCGAGCAGCGTCGTCCGCTCCAGTGCGATCGCCGCGAAATCCGCGAGCGCCTCGACCGGCGGCAGCTGTTCGCTCCCGAGCGGGCGCCCGTTGTCGAGCGACGCCACCACCAGCGCCCCGAGCCTGGAGCCGGTCTCCCCGCGGACGGGGCAGACGATCACCGAGGCGCCGCGGAGGGCCCCCCACGCCTGACGCGCGCTCGCCTGGTCGAGCGCCGCGTCGATCGACTCCCTCAGCTCCGGCGCTGCCTCCCAGGCCTCGACTCGCGGGAGGAGCAGCGTGTGGCCCCGGAGCAGGCGTGTCATCGACGCTTCGAGCGCGCGCTTCAGGTCGTCGCTCTCGAACCACGCGGCGGGTCGGCCTTCGCTTGCCACGTCGCCCTCAGCCGTGACGAACGCGACTGCCGACACGGGCAGCACGGCGCGCACGTGCTGCACCAGGCGGTCGAGCGTCCGCTCGCGCCAGGGCGCAGGGGTTGCGGAGGAGGAGACCGGCGGGGTTACGGTGATGGGTTGGCTCATCCTGAACTCTCCCCGCCAGACCCACCATAGGTCCGCTATCCGTGTTTCGCCAGCGCCTTGTTTCTCAGGCGCCCTCGGGCTGCGCGCGGCGCCGGCTGCGGATGTAGAGCCAGATCGCGCCGATGACGATCGTCCCCGCAACGGCGTAGTCGAAATAGTGAAGGCTGTCCTTCCACTCCTCCCACCGGTCACCGGCCTCCTTGCCGATGAAGGTGAGCATCAGGACCCACGGGAGACAGCCGAGGAAGGTGAGGATGGTGAAGCGCCAGAACGGCATGCGCGCGACGCCGGCCGGCAGCGAGATGAAGGTGCGGATGATCGGCAGCATCCGGCTGAAGAAGACCGTGGCGTCGCCGTGCTTCTCGAACCAGCGGTCGGCCCACTCGAGATGAGACCTCTTGATGTGAAGCTTCTTGCCGTGCTTCTCGAGAATGTCCACTCGCCCCGCGTAGCCGATCCAGTAGGCGATCCAGGAGCCGACGAGGTTCGCCAGCGAACCCACCATCGTGGCCGCGAACAGGCTGTATTCGCCGCGCGACACGTTGAAGCCGGCGAAGAGCATGGTGGCCTCGCTGGGTACGGGGATGCAGGCGCTCTCCAGGAGCATGAGCACGAACACTCCCGGCAGGCCCATCGCATCCACCACGTCCACCGCGACCTCCACGATCGGATCAGTTAGCGACGCGATCACGGGCATCGGGGCGAAGTAGGGTAGCTAGCCGCCCCATGACAGATGTCCCGCTCTTCGCCAGCAGCCTTGCCCCCTACCACGACCGTCTCAGCGAGGCGCTCGATCGCGTCGCGCGCAGCGGCCGCTACATCCTGGGGCCGGAGGTCGACGCCTTCGAGGAGGAGTTCGCGCGCTACCTCGGCGTGCGCCACTGCGTGGGAGTCGCGAACGGCACCGACGCGCTGACGATCGCGCTCCGCGCGGCGGGGGTGGGCCCGGGCGACGAGGTCGTCATGCCTTCGTTCACGTTCTACGCGACGGCCGAGGCGGCGCTCGCGATCGGCGCGCGGCCGGCGTTCTGCGACATCGACCCTGAGACCTTCTGCGTGACGTCCGAGGCCGTGCACGCCGCGCTCACGCGGCGGACGAAGGCCATCGTCCCGGTGCACCTGTTCGGGAACGTCGCACCGGTGGCGGAGCTGCGCGAGCTCGGCCTCCCCGTGATCGAGGACGCTGCCCAGGCCGCGGGGGCGGACCTCGGCGGCACCAAGGCGGGCGCGCTCGGCGACGCGGCCACGTTCTCGTTCTTCCCGTCCAAGAACCTGCCCTGCCTCGGCGACGGCGGCGCGATCGTGACCGACGACCAGGTGCTCGCCGAGCAGGCCCGGGTGCTGCGCTTCCATGGCTCGAGGGACAAGGTCACCTTCACCGACGTGGGCTACAACTCGCGCCTCGACGAGCTCCAGGCCGCGGCGCTGCGGGTGCTGCTTCCGGAGCTGAACGGGTGGACGGAGCGGCGCGGCGGGGCCGCGGCCGCGTATGAGCAGCTCGGGCTCGGCGAGCACGTCGCGCTTCCGAGGCCCACCCCTGGCGCCCGCCACGCGTACCACCTCTACGTCGTGCGCTCCGAGCGGGAGCTCCCGCTCGGCCGCGGCTACTACCGCACGCCCGTGCACAGGCAGCCGGCGATCGCGGCGGACGTCGACCTGCCCGGAACCGAAGAGGCCGCCCGGACCAACTTCGCTCTCCCGATGGGGACCGACCTGACCGAGGAGCAGGCGAGGCGGGTCGTGGATTGCGTGTCCGGCGAGATCGCGGCGAACTCGTCACACTGACTCCCGGTCGGATGAAATCGCTGACGAGCTCCGTGAACGCGCGCCGCCTGGGCCAGGTGGGCGTCGACGCCTGCCTGCTTGCGGTGGCGTACTACCTCGCGTACGTCCTGCGCTTCGACGACGGCATCCCGAACCGCTACGAGACGCTGCTGTGGGACACGATCGCGCTGACGGTCGCGATGAAGCTGGTGATCTTCGCGATGTTCGGGCTTTACTCGAAGCTCTGGCGCTTTGTCGACCAGAAGGACTTCGAGTCGATCCTGAAGGCCGTTGTGGTCTCGACGGTCGGCCTGATCGTCGTGCTGTTCCTGTTCTCGATCGGCCGCCACGACCCGCCGCGGGGCGTGCTCGCGCTCGACTTCCTGCTCTCGCTGGTGCTCGTGAGCGGTGCCCGCTTCGCGGTCCGCGCGGTCGTGGAGCGCCCGGCGCGCGGAGCGATCCTCGAGCGGGCGGCCAATGAGGTGCTGATAGTCGGCGCCGGCAACGGCGGGCAGCAGGTGGCCTTCGAGCTGCGCCGCAACCCGGGCCTACGGAGCGCCCCGGTCGGGTTCGTGGACGACGACCCGCGCAAGCAGGGCATGCGCATCGCCGGCATCAAGGTGCTCGGGGAGACGAAGCAGCTGGCGCGCATCCTCGACGGCGTGCAGCCGGACGAGGTGATCATCGCCATCCCGTCCGCGCCGGGCACGCTGCGCGCGCAGGTTGTCACCGAGTGCCGCGAGCGCGGCATCCCCGTGCGGACGCTCCCCACGACCTTTGAGCTGCTGTCGGGTGGCGTGAACCTCATGCGCCAGGTGCGCGAGGTGCGCGTGGAGGACGTGCTCGGCCGCGAGCCGGTGCGCGTGGAGATCGACAGGGTGGGCGCCTACCTGCGCGGCCGCACGGTGCTCGTGACGGGCGCCGGGGGCTCGATCGGCGCGGAGCTGTGCCGCCAGATCGCGCGCGTCGGCGCGAAGCGCCTGGTTCTGGTGGAGAACTCGGAGAACGCGCTATTCGAGATCCGCCGCGAGCTCGAGGAGGAGCGCCACTACGCCCGCACGGCGCCGGTGCTGGCGGACTGCAAGGACGCCACGCGCATGCGAGAGGTGTTCACCGAGCACGAGCCGTCGGTCGTCTTCCACGCGGCGGCCTACAAGCACGTGCCGCTGATGGAGGACAACCCCGTGGAAGCCGTGCGGAACAACGCCGTGGCCACGCGCATCGTCGCCGCCGCGGCCGGCGAGACGCGTACGGAGCGTTTCGTGCTCGTGTCGACGGACAAGGCGGTGAGCCCCGCGACGGTGATGGGAGCGTCGAAGGCCCTGTCCGAGTGGGCGGTGGAGGCGGCGCAGCACCGCTGGAAGGGCACGCGCTACTCCTCGGTGCGCTTCGGCAACGTGCTCGGCTCGTCCGGCTCGGTCGTGCCGATCTTCCGGCGCCAGATCGCGCAGGGCGGCCCGGTCACCGTGACCGACGAGAAGATGACGCGCTACTTCATGACGATCCCCGAGGCGGTGCAGCTGATCATCCGCTCCGGCGAGCTGTCCACCGGCGGCGAGGTGTTCGTGCTCGAGATGGGCGATCCGGTGAAGATCATCGACCTCGCGCACAACATGATCCGGCTGGCCGGCCTCGAGCCCGAGGTGGACATCGGCGTCGAGATCATCGGCCGGCGCCCCGGGGAGAAGATCCACGAGGAGCTCTTCAACCCCGGTGAGCGTCCACAGGCCACGCCGGCGGACAAGATCGTCTCCGCCGTGAGGCCCCCACTCGGGTCGGAGTGGGTCGAGGGCGCGTTCGCGCGCATCGAGGAGCTGGCCTACGCGGGCGACGCAGCGGCCCTCGCGGCCGCCGTTGCCGAGCTGTCCGTGGAGCGGGCGCTCGCCGTTCAAGGCAGCTAGCGCCCCCCGGCTCTACAGTTCGACCCTTGCCGGAGATCGTCCAGGAGATTGGGGCGTACGCCGGCCTGGCCGCCGTAGCCGGGCTTGCCGTGCTCTCGGTGCTGTATTTCTCGCAGGCGCGGGACGTGAAGCGCCTGCGCGAATGGGCAGGCCGCGCGCCCGAGCGCGCCGCCGACATCGGCGCGCCGCCCGTGCCCGCGCGCGGGGTGGCGCAGCCGCAGCCTGTGCAGGCGGCCGGCGCGCAGCCGGGAAAGCCCCAGCCGGGCCAGCCGCAGCCTGCGCAGGCCGCCGCCGCGGCCGCGGCCGCCAAGCCGGGCGCGCAGCCGGCAAAGCCGGGCCAGTTGCAGGCGGTGCCTGGCGCACAGCCTGGGAAGCCGGGCGAGCAGCAGCCTGTGCCAGGCGCACAGCCCGCGAAGCCGGGGGAGCCGCAGCCCGCACCCGCCGGGCAGCCGGGGAAGCCGGCGGAGCCGCAGCCCGCGCCGGGCGCGACACCCGGGGAGCCCGAGCCCGTCCCGTCCGGCCAGCCGAACAAACCCGGCGAGCCGCAGCCCGTTCCGCCTGGTGAACCCGACAAGGCCGGCGAGCCGCAGCCGCCCCTGGACGGCCAGCCGGTCCCGGACGCGCAGCCGCCTAAGCCGGGCGAGGCGCAACCGGCTCCCAGCCGGCCCGACAAGCCCGGCGCGCCGCAGCAGCCGGTACGCCCCGGCGTCCCGGCGATCGCGGCCTCGGCCGGCGCGGGCGCCGCGGCCGCGACCCAGACGAAGCCTCCTCAGGCCAAGCCGGCCGACGGCGGCAACGCCAAGCCCGCGCCCGGCGGGCCGGCGACGCCCGCGGGAGGGAAGCCGCCGAGCGCGCCGCCCGTCCCGCCGCCCGCGCAGGGGCAGCGCGCGCCGGTCAGGCCCATGCTGCCGCCGCGGCCGATGCCCCAGCAGACGGCGATCATCCCGCCGGCGCGGCAGCCGTGGTACCGGCGCCTGCTCGCAAGCCCGCGCTACGTGGTGCTTCTGGTGGCCGGGATCCTGATCGTCGGGGGCGCCGCGGCCTTCGCCGTCACGGAACTGGCAGGCGACGACGAGTCGAGCCCGGTGGCCGGCCAGTCCGCCGTTGGTGGCGCCGGTGGCGCGGACGAAGGGGACGAGGGCAACGGCGAGGGCGGGAACGACCGTCCCGGCCGGCGCCGCGTGGTGCCCGCGAACGTTACGGTCGCGGTCCTGAACGGCACGACGGTACCGGGCCTCGCGGGGCGGATCGGCGAGGAGGTCGAGTCATTCGGCTTCGACGTGGGCACGGTCGCGAACAGCGCCGACCAGACGCAGCAGCGCGCCGAGTCGATCGTCCTCTACGCGCCAGGCCACGAGCGCGAGGCCACGGCGGTGAGCCGCCGCATGTCGATCAACCAGCGTCAGCCGATCGATCCGGCGAGCCAGGAGCTGGCTGGGGATGCGACTGTCGTGGTGATCGTCGGGGCGGATCGATCGCAGTAGCGCGCCGCGCCTTCTCCGCGAGGTGCGGCACACCGAGCTCGTCGCTCTGAGTGGCCGCGTCCGCGAGCAGCGCACGCGCCCGCTCGTCGTCCGTGCCGAGCAGGACCTGGCCGGCCAGCAGGCGGGCGCGTGTGGCCTCGAGCGGGCGGTCGAGTGCGCGCCATGCCTCCTCGGCCTCCAGCAGCAGGCCGGCGCCCTCCTGGGCGTCGTCGCTCGCCACGCCGCGCGCCTCGAGCGCGGCCGCCCGGCCCACCGGGTAGTGCAGCCGCTCCGCCATCTGCGCGGCTGATGTGGCGGCCTCCTGCGCGGCCTGCGGGCGATGCGCCAGCGCGAGGATCACGGCGCGGGCCCCGGTGGCCTGGATCGACTGGGCGATCAGCCCCGCGCGCTCGCACACCTCGATCGCCTGGTCGAGCGCCGCGGCGGCGCCGTCGAGGTCGCCCTGGTCGCGCAGCGCGATCGCGAGCCCGAACAGCGCCTGGAAAGCGATCTCGGACCAGCCCACCTGCTCGGCCAGCTCGTGCGCGCGATGGAACAGCACGGTCGCCTCTCCGATTCGGCCCTCGCGCCAGCGCAGGAGGCCGCGCAGCGTGTACGGGAGGCAGAGCTTGCCCACAAGGCCCTCGCGCTCGGCGAGCACGGCGCTCGCCTCGGTCGAACGCTCGACCTGCTCCCAGTCGGCCGCGTAGGCGGCGAGCTGCGCGAGCCAGGCGTGCAGCTCCACCTGCGCGGGGAGCATCCCGACCTGCTCGGCGAGGGCGAGCGCCTCCTCGTAGACGGCACGCGCGCCCGCCGCGTCCGCCTCCGAGATCTCGAGCTGCCTGCCGAGCGCCGACAGCGCGAGGATCGTCTCCCCGTCGTCCGACCCGCGCGCGAGCTCCACGGCCCGCTCGAGGTTCTGGCGCGCCTTCTCGGTGTCGCCGATGCGGCCGAACACTCGCCCGAAGATCCCGTGCGCGCGGCTCGCCGCGCGCGTCTCCTCGAGGCGCTCCGCCAGCCGCAGCGCCTTCTCGGAGGCGTAGATCGCGAGCATGTTGTCGCCCGTATGCAGGTAGAGCCAGGCGGCCTCCTCGTAGAGCCGGACCAGCTCGATCCGCGGCGGCCCGTCCTTCAGCAGGTTGATGCCCTTCTGGTAGTGCTCGATCGCCGCCTTGCGCTCGCCCTTGTGCGACAGCGCGGCGCCGATCTTGCGGTGGAGGTCGGCCACGCGCTCGAGGTCCTCCTGGCCGCGATGCCAGTCGAGGCAGTCCGACCACACGCCGATCGCCTCGTCGACGCGCCCGAGCCGCAGCGACACGTCGCCGAGCTTCTCGCCGATCCGCACACCCTCCGCGCGGCCGTCCTGCGGGCAGATCGAGCGGGCGTGCCGGTAGTGCGCGGCGGCCTCGCGGTTCGCGTAGAGCTTCGCGGCCGCGTCGCCGGCCTCCTCCAGGAAGCGCAGCGCCCTTGCCCGCATCGAGTCGAGCTCCGCCGGCGCCACGCCGCTCTCGCGCCCGAGCGCCGCGGCACGCCCGTAGTGCTCGGCCAGCAGCGCGACGACCTCGTCGGTCCTGTCGCCGGCGCGTTCCTCGATGAACGTGCCCACCTCGAAGTGCTTTCGCGAGCGGACCGCCTTCGGCAGCATCCCGTACGCCACGTCGCGGATCAGGACGTGCTTGAAGGCGAGCTCCCGCTCGTCACCGAGGAGCGGGCCGTCGGCGGCCGGACCGAGGATGTCCTTCTCCTGGAGCGCCACGAGCGCCCTGCCAAGGTCGCGGCCCTCCGCGCCGGCTACTCTCGCGAGCGCGCCCTCCGGGAAGGTCCGGCCCACCACCGCCGCCTGCTGCACGAGCCGGCGCTCGAACGGCTCGAGCGAGTCGAGCCGCGCCGCGAGCACCGCCTGGACGGTGTCCGGGAGCTCGGCCGCCTCGATCGTGCCCTCCTCCGAGATCCGCCGCGCCATCTCCTCCGCGAACAGCGGGTTGCCGCCGGAGCGCTCGGCCACGGCGGGCACCACCTCGGCGCCCCCCGGCAGGAGCGCGCGCACGAGCGCGCGGCTGTGCTCGTCGCTCAGCGGGCTCAGCATCAGCTGGGTGGCCGAGCGCCGCCCGCCACCCCAGCTCGGCCTCCGGTCGAGCAGCTCGTCGCGCGCCAGGCACACCAGCATCAGAGGCGCGCGGACCCACTGCGCGAGGTGCTCGATCGCGTCGAGCATGCCGTCGTCCGCCCAGTGGATGTCCTCGAACGCGATCACGAACGGCCGCCTCAGCGCGATCGCCTCGATCCCGCGCCTGAGCGCCGCGAGGAACGCCTCGCGCATGCGCTCGGGATCGTCGTCGTCGGGCACGAGCTCGGGAGGCACGTCCACACCGAGCAGGCGCCCTATCAGGGCGGCCTCGCGATCGGAATGGCTGCTCTTCTTCCCCATCAGGTCCGCTACGTAGGCGCGCAACTTCCGCCACGCCTCCTCGGACGAGTCCGACTCGACGATCCCGCACTCGGCCCTCAGCACCTCGCCGAGCGCCCAGAAGACGATGCCGCTGCCGTACGGGAGGCAGCGGCCGGTGCGGAAGGTCGGCGTCGAGGGATGCTCGGCGAGGCTCCGCTCGAACTCGCGCAGGAGCCGCGACTTGCCCACGCCGGCCTCGCCCACCACGGTCACCAGGTGCGAGGTGCCCTCGCGCACCACGCGCTCGTAGAGGCTGTCGAGCGCTCCCAGCTCCTGGCGGCGCCCCACGAGCGGGGACTCGCTCGCCGGCGCCACGCGACGCACGGAGTGCTCCGCGATCAGCCCGACCGCCTCCCAGGCCGGCACGCGCTCCGCCTTGCCCTTCAGCTCGAGCGGCTCGAGCTCGTCGTAGCGCACGGCTGCGTCCGTGGAGCGCATGGTGCGCTCGCCGACCGTCACGCTGCCCGGCCGGGCCGCCGTCTGGAGCCGCGAGGCCACGTTCACGGTGTCGCCAACGACCGTGTAGGCGTCACCCACCGCCCCGGCCAGCACCTCGCCGGTGTTCACGCCGACGCGGAGCGCGAAGTGCGCGCCGTCCGGGAGGCCGTCGTTCACCTCGGCCATTGCATCCTGCATGCCGAGGCCGGCGCGCACCGCGCGCTCGGCGTCGTCCTCGTGGGCCACGGGCGCGCCGAAGATCGCCATCACGTTGTCGCCGATGTACTTGTCGACGGTGCCGCCGTAGCGCTCGACCTCGTGGCCGAGCCGCAGCAGCGCGCGGTCCACCAGCGACTTCACGGCCTCCGGGTCCATCCGCTCCGCGAACGCGGTGTAGCCGGAGAGGTCCGCGAACAGCACGGTGACTTGCCGCCGCTCCTCGGGCAGCGCCTCCGCGCCGGTGCGCGCCGGGGCGGGCGGGGTGACGGCCGGCTGGGCGCCGTCCAGCGCGGACCCGCAGTTCATGCAGAAGCGTGCCTCCGGCGGCGCGGGCGTGCCGCAGCTCGGGCAGCGGCGCTCGAGCGCGGCGCCGCAGCTCATGCAGAAGCGCGCGCCGGCCGGGTTCTCGGTTCCGCACGACGCACAGGTCATCTCACGAGCCTACGGCACCTGCCCCGAGTCGCGGTAGGCCTCCGCGGCCTCTGCAAGGAGATCCTCGCTCACGAGCGTCAGCGCGCGTCCATCTACCTCCACGAGTGCGCCCGGGTGCGGCGGGTACCAGAACGCGCGCAGCTTGCGGTCCAGGTCGTCGCCCGGCCGGACCCAACGGAGCGCCTCGAACTCCTCGCGGCCCACGTAGCGGCCGTCCCCCTGAGGCGTGCGCGGCAGCTCCTCGCCCGCCATCGTGCCCGAGAGCACTCTCGTGAACAGGCCGTAGAGCCGTTCCTGGCTCTCGAGATCGAGCGAGAACGCGGTGGCCGTGTCGGGGTCGAGCGGGAAGCGCTCGGTCTCAACGATGTCGCCCGTGTCGAACTCCGGTTCCATGAAGTGGCACGAGACGCCCCACTCGCGCATCCCCTCGAGGATGGCCACGTTGTACCCGCCGAGCCCGCGCAGGTCGGGCAGCGGGGCGGGGTGGAAGTTGAGGCAGCCGACGCGCCCCAGCGATAGCAGCGGCTCGCGGATCCGCTTCCAGAACAGGAACGAGATCACGAGGTCCACGCCGCCGGGCGGCGACGCGTGAAGCGCCTCCGCGGACACGAGCGGCAGCCCGTGGCGCTCCGCCACCAGGTCCACGCGCTGCGCCTGCCGAGTGAAGCGGTCCGGCTCGCTGGCCACGACCGCCGCCACGTCGGCGCCCTCCGCCACGAGCCATTCGAGCGCCCGCGCGGCGGAGCGCTTGGACTTCGCCATGTAGACGACCCTCACGCGCGCACCCTCTCGTAGACGGCGGCCGTCTGCTCGGCGATGCGGTCCCACGACAACGGGCCGGCGGCGGCGGCGCGCGCGGATTCCTCGAGCCGCCGGCGCTCCTCGGGATCGGCGAGCAGCTCGCCGATCGCGGCGCCGAGGGCCCTCGTGTCCCCGGCCGGCACGAGCCTTCCGGCGCCGTGGTCCTCCACCAGCTCGCGAAAGCCGCCCACGTCGCTCAGCACCATCGCCTTGCCGAAGGCCAGGCCCGCGAACAGCACGCCGGACACGTCAACGTTCAGGTGCGGCAGCACGAGCAGGTCCGCCCGTCGGAACAGCGCCGGCAGCTCGGCGTCCGCCACGTAGCGGTCCACAAAGCGGACGCGCTCGCGCGGCGCGTGCAGGCGCAGCTCCTCTACGGAGACGCCGAGCGGCCGGCCCACCACCCACAGCTCCGCGTCCTCGACCTCGTTGAACGCCTCCACGAGGACGTCGATTCCCTTGTAGGGGCGGATGACGCCGAGGTACAGGACCACGGGCCCCTCCACCGCCGCGAGCTCGGGCGGCAGCGGCTGCTCGTAAGGCTGGCGCGCGAGGTGCTCGAAAGCGCCGTGCGGGATCACGTGCACGCGCTCGCCGCCGCCCAGCAGCTCCGCGCCGCGGCGCGTGTGAACGATCACAGCGTCCATGCCGCGGGCGAGCCGCACGTCCCCGGCCTCGCGCCGGATCACGTTGTGCATCGTGAGCACGCGCGGCCGCGCGGCTGGGAGCAGGTGCGCGTCGATCCGCTCGACCGGGAGCCATTGGAAGTGGCGCACGTCCGCGCCGCCCGCGCGGCGGCGGTAGCGCAGCATGTCCGGCACGTGCTCGGCGGCCCTCAGAAGGCGGCGCCGGCGCGGCGCCCGCGCACCCGCCCTCGTGGCCAGGCGGTAGAAGGACTCGCTCACCTCGTAGCCCTCGGGCTCAGGCGCCGGGCCATGCACGAAGCGCGACGTCACGACCTCGACCTCGAGGCCGCGGCGGGCGAGCGCTGCGGCCAGCGCATGGTCGTAGGGGAGCACGTCCCCGGAGGGGTCGATCAGGTGTACTCGCACCCGGGGCATTCTCTAGGGTCCGGCACTCGATGACGTGGCTCCGCCTCCGATGACCCGCCCACTCGTCCGGGCGGTGTTCGCGTTGATCGTGGTCGCGACCATCGGCGCGTTCTTCCTCACGCAGCAGCTCAAGGGCGAGGCGTCGCTCGTGCTGCGCTTTGCCACCAAGCCGGCGCACTTCTCGCCGAACGGCGACGACTACCGCGACACGACGCGGGTGGGCTTTGACATCTCGCGGTCCGCCAGCGTGACCTTCAGCATCATCGACGCGGAGGGGCACGAGGTGCGCCGCATCCTGGACGGGCGCCGCGTGGAGGGCGACACGAAGCCGCGTTTCGGCTGGGACGGGCGCGACGACGACGGCGAGCCCGTCAGGGACGGGACCTACAGGATGCGGGTGGTGCGCCGCGACGAGGGCCGCGTGATCGATTCAGTGAAGAAGATCGCCGTGGACCGGGAGCCCCCACGCGTGACGCTGCTGTCCGCGGAGCCGTCGCAGATCTCGACGCAGGCGCCTGGGTCCGCACCGAGCGTGCGCCTCCGCTACCGGGGCCCGAAGAACAAGGCGCCGGTGTTCCGCGTCTTCCGGACGGGCGAGGGCGAGGCGCACATCGTGAGGCGCTTCCGCGGGAGGCGCGACCGGACGGGTGTCTGGGACGGCCAGGTGAGCGCCGGCCCCGAGCGGACCGAGCCGGCGCCCGAGGGCGACTACGCGTTCACGGTGGCCGTTCGCGACCGCGCCGGGAACGCCACCGAGGCGCCGCTTCCGGTGCCGCGGCCCTCGGTCGCGCGAGCTCGCACCGGCGTCTCTGTTCGGAACTTCACGCTGCGCGGGCCGCTTTCCGCGGTGACGGCGGGTGAGCTCGCCCATCTCGAGGTCGGGCCGGTCGACCGCAGCTTCGACTTCGTGGTGTCCCGGCTCGGCGACCCGAAGCCGGTGCTGCGCGGTGGCCGCGTGGCGGGCCGCTTCCGAATCCGCATTCCGAGCCGGATGCGCACGGGCGTCTACGTCGTCCGCGTTCGGGCGGGCGAACAGCGCGCGGTCTGGCCGCTTGCGGTGGCCGGGCTGCCGCCCCGCAGCGCGCGCGGGGAGGCGCGCCCGCTCGTGGTGGTGCCTGCGCTCACCTGGCAGGGGCTGAATCGTGTAGACGACGACGCCGACGGCTTCGCGGACCGCCTCCCGTTCTCCAACTCGGTGCGCCTCGACCGCCCGTTCGAGGACGGCGGCTTGCCGAAGCGCTTCGACGCCGAGGTCTCGCCGCTGCTCCGCTGGCTCGATCGCGAGCGGCTCCCCTACGACCTCACCTCGGACCTCGCGCTCGCCCGGCGAGAGGGACCGGCGATCGGCAACGCCCCGGGGGTGGCTTTCGCCGGCAGTGAGCTGTGGCTGCCCGGGGAGCTGATGAAACGCCTGCGTGACTACGTGGCCGACGGCGGCCGGGTGGCGGCGTTCGGCGCAGACTCCTTCCGGCGCGAGGTCACGCTCCGCGGTGACGTGGCAAGCCGGCCCTCGGCACCCCGGGCGCGCAACGCGTTCGGCGAGCGCACCGAGCTGGTGCGCACGAGCACGGCACCGCTCACGGTTTTCGAGGACGGGCTCGGCCTGTTCGAGGGCGTATCCGGCTTCGTGGGTGACTTCACCGTCTTCGAGAACTCGCTCGACCTCCCGCGCTCGGGGCGGCGGATCACCGCCGCCGGCCGCGACGCGGGTCAGCCGGCCCTGCTCGCAATCGGCCTCGGAGGCGGGATCGTGCTGCGCGCGGGTACCCCGCAGTGGGCCCGCGAGCTGAACGAGTCGGCGCTCAGCCTCGAGCTGCCGCAAGTGACGAAGCGCATCTGGCGGATGCTCTCCCAGGGAAAGCCCTCGTAGCGCATTTGCCATCCTGCGGCCCGTGACCCGACGACGCCTGCTGGTGGGAGGCGGGCTGCTCGTGATCGTCCTCGCGGTCGCGATCGGCCTGTATGTCCGCGGCCAGAACGATCCGCCCGAGAAGCGCGGCTCCGCGACGGAGGAGTTCGTGACGTCCGAGGAACCCGAGCCCAAGCCGCCTCCGAAAAAGGAGAACACGCGGTCCTGGCCGACATACGGCTACGACAAGGCGCGCCAGCACATCTCGCCGTACGACCACAGACCGCCGTACAAGCGGCTCTGGACGATCGACGCGCACGACACGCTCGAGTTCCCGCCAACGGTCGGCTACGGGCGCGTCTACCTTGCCCAGCAGAAGGGGCTCTTCTTCGCCCTCGATGCGAAGACCGGCAAGCCGGACTGGAAGCGGAGCAATGGCCGCTGCGCGGCCTCCTCGCCGACGATCGGGAAGGGCGTCGTCTACGTCTCGTACATGCACAAGGTGGAGTGCCTCCAGGGCCAGTCGGGCGCGGACGGCTTCGTGGCCGCCTGGGACGCCGACACCGGGCGTGAGCGCTGGCGCTACAGGACCGAGCCGGTCGAGTCGTCGCCGCTGCTCCACGGGAAGCGCCTGTTCTTCGGCTCCTGGGACCACGGCGTGCACGCGGTCAACGCGGAGACGGGCAAGCGCATCTGGCGCTTCGAGGGCGACAACGAGATCAACACCTCGGCGGCCTGGTGGAAGCGACGGATCTTCATCGGGTCTGACAGCGGCACGCTCTACTCGCTCGGCGCGAAGAGCGGCAAGCTGCTCTGGAGCGCGCGCTCCGGTTCCGGCGAGTTCTGGTACGCCACCCCGACGGTCGCTTACGGGCGCGTGTACATCGGCAACACCGACGGCACGATGTACGTATACGGCGCG
>DASQTS010000224.1:0-8284 GCA_035641775.1 Thermoleophilaceae bacterium | reverse complement strand
GTGGCGTTGATCGCGGCGCAGGCCCTGAAGGACGCGATCGATGCCTCCGACACCGTGCTGATCGCCCTCAGCTTGGTGGTCGGCGCGGCCCTCGCCGCCCTCTGGGCGCGCGCGGAGCCGGTGCGCTCGTTCCTGAACGTGCTCTCGCCGGTGCCGCTCGTCTTCCTGCTCCTGTTCCTGTTCAGCGGCCAGATCTCGGAGCTCGCCTTCCCGGACGAGGCCGAGGCCCGCTCGATCGGTGGCGTGGCGCGCGCGCCGATCGTGGTGGTGCTGCTCGACGAGCTCCCGATCAACACGCTTGTGGACGCGAACGGCGAGCTCGACGACGAGCGCTTCCCCGGCTTCGGGCAGCTCGCCGCGAGCGCCACCTGGTTCAAGAACGCCTACACCGTCTACGACTCAACAGAGCGGGCGCAGCCGGCGATCATGGACGGCAACCTGCCGGAGAAGGACCACCAGCCGATCTCCTCCGACCACCCGAACAGCATCTTCTCGCTGTTCGCGAAGACGCACCAAATGAACGTCGACGAGGAGGCGACGACGGTGTGCTCGCGCGACCTGTGCGAGGACACGATCGTCGACGAGTCGTACGGCGGCCGCATGTCGTCCATGGCGGAGGACCTCGGGCTCGTCTGGCTCCACGTGGTCTCCCCACCCGACATCGAGAGCGACCTCGCGAGCGTGTCGGAGAACTGGGGCAACTTCGGCGGGGGCGAGGACCAGGCCGTGCAGAACGAGGACACGTCTCCGGTCGAGCGCCACACGCGCGCGAACCTCAACCGCGGCCGCCCCGTGCGCTTCCAGGCCTGGATCGACCGCATCGAGGAGGGCCGGCGGCCGGGCCTCAACTTCAAGCACACGCTGTTGCCGCACGTGCCGTGGCAGTACCTGCCGTCCGGGCGGCTCTACCGGCGAGCGCCGAACGACGCCATCCCGGGTCTCTCGCAGCAGGCGTTCGAGGACCAGGGCCAGCTCGACGTCCTCCTCCAGCGGCACGTGCTCCAGACCGGCTTCGCGGACCTGATGCTCCAGCGCCTCTGGCGCAGGCTCCGTAGCGAGGGCATGTGGGACGAGTCCCTGATCGTCGTCGCGGCCGACCACGGCGTGGCGTTCCCGCATAGGCGCGAGCGCCGGCGCCTCGGCCGCGAAACGGCCGCGGAGATCGCCCCGATCCCGCTGTTCATCAAGGCGCCCGGGCAGACGCGTGCGCGCGAGAACGACGCGTTGGTCGAGACGATCGACATCCTGCCGACGATCTTCGACGTGCTGAACCTCGACCCGCGCGTGCGCATGGACGGGAAGTCGGCCTTCAGCGACGAGGTGCAGAGCCGCGACGAGCTGCGTTTCCTGATCCGCAACACGTTCGAGGAGCTGCGCATCCGCGCTGACGTCTTCGCGCGCGAGCGGCAGGCGATCGTGGATCGCAACCAGCGGCTGTTCGGGTCGGGCGCCGACGGCCCGGAGCGCGTGTTCGAGATCGGGCCGAACCCGGAGCTCATCGGGCAGCCGGCGGCATCCGCGGGCCGGGCTCTGGACGTCGAGCTCTCCTACGGGGGCGACTACGAGAGCGTGGACCCCGCCTCCGGCTACGTGCCGGCGCACGTCGTGGCCCGCGTGAACGGGCCGGAGCGCGAGGGGCGAGCGATCGCTGTCGCGGTGAACGGCACGGTCCGCGCCGTCGGGAGCACGTTCAAGCTCACGGAGGGCGACGAGGGCGAGCTGGTTTCGGTGATGGTGCCGGAGTCGGCCTTCCGGAAGGGTCGCAACCGGGTGCAGGTCCTAGAGGTCGGCTAGGCAGAGCTCGACGTCGTGGAGGATGTCCTCGGTCTCCGGGTTCACCTCGGGTTCGACGAACAGCAGTGCCGAGCCGATCTGCTCCGCGCCCTCGCCCCGCCCGCGAAACTGCGCGGAGATCGCCTCGTCCGCTGTCAGGTAGAAGCGGATCCGCGGGCCGGCGTCGAGGACGATCTCGTTCCCCTCCTCGCCGCGCCGCTCGGCGTCGATGCCGTTCTCCTCCATGCACGCGAGCGCGCTTCCCGGGAGGTCGGACTCGTCCACCGGGGGCCCGGCATCGCTCGAGCCGCACCCGCCGATCGCGAGCGCCATGAGCGGTAGAGCGAGGAGCGCGCGCTTCACGGGCGGCGCAGGCTAGCGGAGCGGCTTTGTGCGCCGGAACTGGCGGGCGACCGAGAGAAACGCCGGCTTCCGGCTGTTCGTCTCCTCGATCAGGCTCTTGTTGTGCCAGGGCGGATTGGTGTACTCGTCGGGCGCGCCTCCCTGCCAGGTCTGATGCACGCGGAAGTCGCGAAGCGCCCAGTAGATAGAGCCGTTCACGAACGGCTTCGACCCGTGGATCGCGATGTGGTCCAGCGCGAACCTGCGTTGGAACTCGTAGGTGCCCTTCTGCTCCACGGGACCGGAGCGCGTGGCCTCGGCGCCGAACTCGGTGACCACGAGCGGCAGGTCGGGGTTCGCAGCGTGGAGTTCGTCGAGGAAGCCACTGAGGTCGGCGGTGGTGGTGGCGGGCAGGTCCGGCCGGTTCTCGATCACGGAGCGGTACCAGCCGAAGTACTCGTTCACTCCGAGCACGTCGAGGTACTGGTGCGCCGCTGTCGTGGGCGGCTCGCCGACCCTCGACTGGCGGTCCAGGCCCACGAGCCGCGTGTTGTCCAGCAGGCGCACCGCCCGCGAGGCCTCGCGGACGTAGCGCACGAGGCTCGGGCTGTACGTGCCGAGGTTGCCGCCCGCCTCGGCCGGCTCGTTCGCGAGCGACCACGTGAGCACCGACGGGTGGTTGAGGTTGTTCCGCACCGTCAGCGTGGCCGCGCGCATGGCGAGCGAGCGGACGCCGGAGCGCGCCCAGAGCGGCGTCGGGACCTGATAGACGGGCGCCTGGACCCAGTACATGATCCCGGCGCGGTCGAGCGCTTCGATCAGCGCGGGGTGGAGCGGGTAGTGCGAGCGCGTGATCGTGGCACCGAGGCTCTTCAGGCGGTTCACGAACATCATCCGCGTGGCCTGCGAAAGCGCGCCGCCCTCCTGCAGGTCGTCCTCGTGGATGCTCGCGCCGCGGAGCCTCACGCGCTTGCCGTTCAGCGTGATGATCCCGCCCGGGCGCGTGGCGATCTCGCGCACCCCGAAGGTCACCCTGTAGGTGCTCCGCTCCTTGCCGCCCGTCGCGGCGCCCACGCTCAGGCCGTACAGCTCGGGGTCGCGCGGCGCCCACAGGCGCGGGTTCCTGATGGTGAGCGTCGTGCGCAGCTCGCGGCGTCCCTTCGCCGGGACGGTCTCTGGGTCGAGCCGGTTGCGCTCGCCGCCGACGCGGAGCATCAGCGCGACGTCGCGGTCGCGGCTCGTGAAGTTGCGGAGGAGGGCGCGCACCTCCACGCGCGCGGGCCCCCTCGGGCGAGCGAGGCGCGGGAGCACGTGCACGTCCTCGATGTCGACGGTGTCGACCCTGCGCGCGTAGACCTCGCGCAGGATGCCGCCGAAGTTCCACCAGCCGCCCGTGCCGTAGCCGTTGAAGGCCGCGGGGCGCCAGTGCGTGAGGTCCGAGTTGCTCCGCAGCGACGAGACCTCCGCGACCAGCGTGTTGCGGCCGGGCTGGAGGTTCTTCAGCAGGACCTCGAATGGGAAGTAGCCGGTGTAGAAGGCGAGCTCCTTGCCGTTCAGCCACAGCTTGGTCCGGTAGTTGTTGCCCTCGAAGCGGAGCTTCCAGAAGTGGCGCGCTCGTTTCGGCGAACGCGGCAGCGAGAACTCCTTGCGGTACCAGCCGATCGTGGCGCGGTTCTCGCTGGTGTCCTGCGCGTTCCAATTGTGGGGCACGCGGACGGGCGTCCATCCGGCGAGGTCCTGCTGCTCGAACCAGCGCTCATCCTCGCCGACGAAGGAGTCGTCCTGGCGGAAGTACCAGGTGCCGCCTAGGAGCTCGCGGTTGGTCTGTCCCTCGCGGATGAGCGGCTTGCCCTCCGGCCGCTCGACGAGCAGCTCCGGCTCCGGCGGAAGGTTCGGCGGCACCTCCACCTGGGCGTTGGCAGGGAGCGGGCATGCGGCCGCAACGGCCAGGCAGATGAGTACGGCGGACCTGAGCAAGCGCCTCAGGGTAGCGGCGTATCAAGACGCTGTTCCGGGGTAATTGCAACTGCTACGGTCCGCCACGCGGCCCCTCTTACACGCCCGCGTAGCGGGCGCTTCGCCATGAATCGTCGCTTCGCGCTCATCCAAGCACTGGTATCGCTCGTCGCGCTCGCGGCGGTCGTCTGGTGGGCGAGCAGGCAGGAATCGCCGCATATACCCACGGACGGAGGCGCGGTCGCATGGCTGCTTCTGGCCGTCGGGCTGTACGCGGTCGCGACGCTCGTCCGGGCAGAGCGCTGGCACCAGATTCTCGTGCTCACGGGGGTGCACGCGAAGCGTCGCGACGTCTACTCGCTCACGACGGTCGGCTACATGGGCAACAACGTGCTCCCGGCGCGCGCGGGTGAGGCGCTCCGCGTCGTGCTGCTGGCCCCGCGCTGCGACGGCAGCAAGCGCACGCTGCTCGGCTCGATCGTCGCGGAGCGCGTGCTCGACGTGATCGCGCTGATCACGATCTTCGTCGTGACGGTCTACGGAGTCCTGAGCGCGTCGGAGGTGCTCCCGACGGATCGGCCGTTGCTCGTGGCCGGCATCGGCGTTCTGCTCGTCCTGGCGGGCGCGATCGCGATCTGGGTGCTGCGCCGCCATCACGTCTTCGAGCGGGCGCGCGACTGGCTGCGGCCGCTCGCGGACGCACCGCGCGCCCTGCTCAACAAGCGCGGCGTGGCGCTGCTCGGAGGGACGTTCGTGCTGTGGGCGGTGGAGGCCGCCGTCTACCTGGCGGTCGCACGCGCGCTCGACCTCGACTTCAGCATGTCCGGCGCGCTCTATTTGGTGGCGCTCACGAACTTCGTGGCCGCTCTCCCGGCCGCGCCCGGGTCGATCGGGACCTTCGACGCCGCGGTCCTGTTCGGCGCGAAGGCGCTCGAGGCAAGCAGCTCGGCCGCCGTCTCGTACGTCATCCTGCTCCGCTTCGTGCTGTACGTGCCGATCACGATCTTCGGCCTGGTGGTGCTGGTTACCCGTTACGGAGGCTGGTCACGGCTACGGTCCGCTACCCAGCTCGAGGCCTCACGCGCGTAAGGCCGTCGTCGGCCGCCCTCGAGCGCCACGGCACCCAGATGGCTCTGATCATCCTGGGCTGCCTCGCCGTGTCCGCGCTGACGCTGGTGTTCCCGTCGACCCCGACCTACGACCCGTGGGCATGGATCCTCTGGGGCCGCGAGATCGCCCACATCGACCTCGTGACGGAGGGCGGCCCGTCGTGGAAGCCGCTGCCGATCTTCTTCACGGTGCCGTTCTCGCTGTTCGGCCAGGACCTGGCGCCGTACCTGTGGCTGTGGGTGGCGCGCGCGGGTGGGCTGCTCGGCTGCGTCATGGCGTACCGGATGGCGCACCGGCTCGTGGGGGGGAGGGTCTACGGGGTGCTGGCGGGCGTCTCCGCGTTCGCGGCGCTGCTCTCGTCCAACAAGTACGTACGCGACGCCGCGCTTGGCAACTCCGAGCCGATCCTCGCCGCGGTGGTGCTGTGGGGCTTCGAGCGCCACCTCGACGGCCGCCGGGACCACGCGCTCTACCTCGGCGTGGCCGCCGCGCTGCTGCGGCCCGAGGCCTGGCCGTTCCTCGCGCTCTACGGGCTATGGCTGTGGATCTACGAGCCGAAGCTCCGGGCGCGGCTCGTGGCGTTCGCCGTGATCGTGCCCGCCTTGTGGATCCTGCCCGAGTGGTGGGGCGCCAACGACCCGTTCCGCGCGGGCGGGCGCGCGAACGCGCCGAATCCCGGCAGTGCCGCGTTCGCCGAGCAGCCCTCGTACGAGCTCTTCAAGCGCTTCGCGCAGAGCACGGTCGCGCCGGTGGAGGCCGGGACGCTCGTGGCGGTCGCGGTGGCGGCAGTCGTCTGGCTTCGAAGACGCGACCAGGGCGCGATCCTCGCACTCGCGGCGCTCGGCTTCTCCTGGTTCGCGCTCGTCGCGGTGATGACCGAGGCGGGCTTCGCCGGGAACCAGCGCTACCTGATGGTCACAACGGCCGCGGTCTCCGTGCTCGGCGGCATCGGCGCGGTCCGGGTGCTCCAGGGCGTGGAGGCGCTCGGCGCGCGCTGGTCCGGACAGGTGCGCACGGGCCAGATTGCCGCGGCCACCGCGCTGGTGCTCGGCATCGCGATCGCGTCGCCGACGATCGTGGCGAAGGCCGACAACACCGGCCGCGTGCAGGGCGGCATCGAGCACGAGGCCTACCTCTGGCACGACCTCAAGGCGCTGATCGACGCGAACGGCGGCAAGGACCGCCTGCTTGCCTGCGGCGGCGTGTTCAGCGGCCCGTTCCAGACGCAGATGGTGGCGTACGAGATGGGTGTCCACGGGATCAACGTCGGCTGGAAGGTCACCCCGCCGCCGGGTGTGGCGTTCCGGACGCGCACGGTGCCGGACGGCCCGCTCGTCACGAAGCCGACGGACGACCGCTACCGGCTCGTGGACCAGCAGGGCAAGTGGCGGCTGCTGACCGTGCCGCCGGAGGGCAACGAGCGGGGCGCGTGCCCGGCCTCCGGGCCGAACGCGCCGACCGCCCCGGCGCCGCCCGGGTCCTCGCTCGGCAAGGCGCCCGTCGAGGTGATCGGCCGATGAACGCGGCGAGCATTCCGCCGGGCGCTCACTAGGATCGCGGAGTGGCAAGCGTCGCTTCCCGTGCCCGAGCCATGCCCCGGCTCGCCTCCCTGCCGAACAGCTTCGTGCTGCCCGCGCTCGTGCTGCTCGGGCTGCTCGCGCTGTCCGCCTACCTGCGGACGAACTCGCTCGGCGAGTCGCTCTGGATGGACGAGGGCCTCTCGATCGGGATCGCGTCGCAGCCGCTGTTCGACATCCCGGGCGTGCTGCGCATGGACGGCTCGCCGCCGCTCTACTACATGCTGCTGTCCGTCTGGATGGACCTCGTGGGGGACGGCCCGGCCGAGACGCAGGCTCTCTCGGTGGCGATCTCGCTGCTGGCGATCCCGGGCGGTCTCTGGGCGGGCTGGAGCCTCTTCGGCCGCCGCGCGGGACTCTTCTGCGCGGGACTCTGCGCGGTCAACCCGTTCCTCACCTCGTACGCGCAGGAGACCCGCATGTACTCGCTCATGCTGGTCATGTCGCTGCTGGCGACGGCCGCCTTCCTGCACGTGTTCGCCTTCGGGCGCCGCCGCTACCTGCCGCTGTTCATGGTGCTGCTGGCGGGCATGCTCTATACGCACAACTGGGGCCTGTTCCTGGGCGCCGGCCTCGCGCTCGGGCTGATCCCGTGCTGGTACGTCTCCGAGGTCCGCTCGAGCTTCTGGAAGGACGCATTGATCGGGTTTGGGGCGGTCGGCCTGCTCTACCTGCCCTGGCTCCCGACGCTGCTTCACCAGGTCCAGCACACGGGCGCGCCGTGGCTGAACGCGCCGAATTTCGGCGCGCCGGTGCAGATCTCGAAGTCGCTGCTGGGCGGAGGCACTCCCACGGTCGCCCTGGTCCTGGCCGGCGGCTCGGGGCTAGCCGCGATCATCGCGCGCCGCGTCGAGGACAAGGAGCGCACCGCGCTGATCTCGGGCGCGGTGATCGTGCTGGGCACTCTCGTCGTCGCCTGGGTCGTCTCCCAGGTCTCGCCGGCGTGGACCACGCGCTACCTCGGCGTGCTGCTCGGCCCGATGCTCCTGCTCGGCGCGCTCGGCCTTGCGCGCGCGGGGAATCTGGGCCTCGTGGCGCTTGTGATCATCGTCGGTCTCTGGGCGATCCCGAAGAGCTACGGGCTCGAGAACAAGTCGAACGCGTCCGACCTGCGTAACGACTCGGTGCCCGAGCTGCGCGAGGGCGACCTCGTGCTGTCGATGCAGCCCGAGCAGGGGCCGCTGCTCGCGTACCACCTGGAGCAGCTCGGCGGGGCGCCCGACCTGCGCTTCGGCAGCGCGATCGGCGCCGTCGAGAACGACCGCATCATGGACTGGACAGACGGCTACGACAAGATGAAGGAAGCCACGCCGTCGAAGAACCTCGAGCCGCTGATTGCTAGTCTGCCGCCCGGCGGGCGGGTCCTCATCGTGCATCCCGTGACGTCGAAAGCGGATGACTGGGACGCGCCCTGGACCGAGCTCGTCAGGCGCCGTTCAGCCCAGTGGGGCGCGGCGCTCGCCGGGGACGATCGCCTCGAGCCCGTGAAGACGGTCCCCGTCCGCTACCGCCGCGCCACGCGCATT
>DASQTS010000223.1:0-2040 GCA_035641775.1 Thermoleophilaceae bacterium | reverse complement strand
AAGGGGATCATCGGCGGCTTGTCGGGCGCCCCGCTGACCCTCACGTTCCCGCGCCGCGGGTCGGGCGGCGGCGGTGGCGTGCGCGGGTCGGGCGGGCGTCCGTCTTCGGCCATGCGCCAATGCTAGGGGGCCGGGTCCGTACAGTTGTTCCCGATGAAGCAGCAGCTGCGCCCGCTCTTCGACCAGGTCGTCATCAAGGAGCTCGAGCCGGACCGGGTACGGCACTCCGGGCTCGTTCTGCCACCGGGCGAGCACGAGGCGCCGCCTCAGCACGGCATCGTGCTGGCGGTGGGGCCGGGGCTCGACTGGTGGGGCGGGGTGGGCATCAAGATGCCGGTCATGCCCGGCGACCACGTCGTCTTCCCCGCGAGCGCCGGGGTGTGGGTCGAGGTTGAGGAGGAGAAGCTGCTCGTGTGCCGCGTGGGGCAGCTGCTCGGCGTGCTCGAGGAGCTCGACGGGCCGAGCGAGGACCGGCTAGGCGGGGGTTCCGTCGCCGGCGCGTCTGAGTAGCTCGGCGCGCACGAAGTCGTCGAGATCGCCGTCGAGCACGCCCTGGGCGTTGCCGGCCTCCACGTTCGTCCGGTGATCCTTGACCATGGTGTACGGGTGGAGCACGTAGGAGCGGATCTGCGAGCCCCAGCCCACATCCTGCGCCTCGCCCTTCTCCTTCGCGATCTCCTCCTGGCGGCGGCGCTCCTCCTGCTCGATCAGCTTCGCCTTCAGCATCCGCATCGCGGTGTCGCGGTTCGACGATTGCGATCGTTCGTTCTGGCACTGGACGACGATCCCGCTCGGGCGGTGCGTGATCCGCACCGCGGAGTCGGTCTTGTTCACGTGCTGCCCGCCCGCCCCTGAGGCGCGGTAGGTGTCGATCTGGATGTCGTCGGGCTCGATCTCGACTTCGACGGTGTCCTCCACGAGCGGCGCCACCTCCACGCCGGCGAAGGCCGTGTGCCTCCGCGACTGGGCGTCATACGGCGAGATGCGCACCAGCCGGTGCACGCCCTTCTCGGCGCTGAACAGCCCATAGGCGTTCTCCCCGCGCGCGATGAAGGTGGCCGACTTGATGCCGGCCTCCTCCCCCGCCGACGCCTCCTTCAGCTCGACCCTCATCCCGCGCCGCTCCGCCCAGCGCATCTCCATCCGGAGCAGCATCTCGGCCCAGTCCTGCGAGTCCGTTCCGCCCGCGCCGGCGTTCACCGTCACGACGGCGTCGCCCGTGTCGTACTCGCCGGAGAACAGGCGCGCCTCCTCGAGCTCCGCGAGCCTCGCCTCGATCGACGCCCGCTGCTCCGCCAGCTCGGCGGCCATCGACTCGTCGTCCTCGGCCAGCTCCTCGAGCGCCTCGAGGTCCTCGATGTCCGACTGGAGCGAGCGGAACGTCTCGAGCCTGCGGGCCACCGACGCGTGCTCGGAGGAGACCGACGCGGCCCGCTCCTGGTCATCCCAGAAGCCGGGCGCCTGCATCTCGCTTTCGAGCTCGGCTAGGCGAGCGTCCAGCGCGGCTGGGTCAAAGAGAGTCCGCGAGCAGCTTCAGCTGGCCGCGGAGGCCATCGACGCTATGCGCCATGGCACTTCTTGAACTTCTTGCCGGACCCGCACCAGCAGGGGTCGTTGCGGCCGATCTTCTCCGTTTCGTCCAGGCGGCGGGTCTCCACCGAGACCGGCGACTCGACCGCCTCCGCGGCCATCTGGCCGGCCTCCTGCGCGGCGGCCGGCACGGCCGCGCCGGCTGCGGCCGCGATCGCGTCGCGCCCGGCCAGCCCGCGGCCTCCTGAGGTGTTGAGGTTGCGCGTCGTGCTCGCACTGTTTCCGCCGAGGCCCCAGCGCGGCCCGCCGGCGGCCGCCTGCTGCGGCTGCTCCACCTGCACCTCGACGTTGAACACGTACCGGGCGAATTCGTCCCAGATGTTGTTCATGAGCTCCGTGAACATGTCGAAGCCCTCGTTCTTGTACGCCACGAGCGGGTCGATCTGCGCGAACCCGCGGAGGTGGATGCCCTCGCGCAGGTAGTCCATGTCGTGCAGGTGCTCGCGCCAG
>DASQTS010000222.1:0-9182 GCA_035641775.1 Thermoleophilaceae bacterium | reverse complement strand
GAGCGCACCCCACAGGGTCATGCCGCGCCCGCCCTGGAGATCGACACCGCTGCCGTGATGAGCGCCAGGTGCACCAGTGCCTGAGGGGTGTTCCCGAGGTGCTCTCGTGTGTCGGGGTCGATCTCCTCGGAGAAGAGGCCGACGTCGTTCGCGAGCGGCACGAGCTCGTCCATGAGGGCGGTCGCCTCGTCGTGATGGCCGACCCGGGCCAGCGCGTCCGCAAGCCAGAAGGAGCAGCAGAGGAAGGCGCCTTCGCCGCCGCGCAGGCCGTCGTCGCCGCTGTAGCGGGACAGGAGCGGCCCGCTGCCAAGCTCGCGCCGCACGGCCATGACCGTCATGGTCAGCCGCTCCGGGTCGGGGGCGTCGTAGCCGAAGAGCACGCCGAGCAGCAGGCCGGCGTCCAGCTCCTCGCCTCCGGCCGCGCGGGTATAGCTGCGGAGGCGATCGGACCAGCACCGCGTCTCGATGAAGTCGCGAATCGCGAGCCGCTCGCGCCGCCAGGCAGCCGAGTGGCTGCCCGGGATCTGGTTCCCCTCCGCGAGCCGCAGGGCACGGTCGAGGGCCACCCAGCACATCATCTTGGAGTGCGTGAAGTGGCGGGGTTCGCTCCGCACCTCCCAGATCCCGGAGTCCGGTTCCCTCCAGATCCGGCACACGAGGTCCGCGATTTCGGCGAGGCGCCGGCCCGTCTCGCGGTCGAGCCGCCCGCCGGCCTCTGCGTAGACGAGGGCGGTCTGAAGCAGGTCCCCGTAGATGTCGAGCTGGCTTTGCGCCGCCGCGTCGTTGCCTACGCGGACGGGGCGCGAGCCCAGATAGCCGTCGAGCTCGAGCGTGCGCTCCGGCGCCTGCTCGCCGCCGTCCAGGCGGTACAGCACCTGGAGGCGGGGGTGGCTCAGCTGAGAGGCGTGCATGAGCCACCAGAAGAACGCCTCGGCCTCGCCGGGGCAGCCGAGCTCCACGAGGGCCCCGAGCGTGAAGGCCGAGTCGCGCACCCAGCAAAAGCGGTAGTCCCAGTTCCGCTCACCGCCGATCTCCTCCGGGAGGGATGCGGTGACCGCCGCGGCGATCGCGCCGGAAGGGGCGTAGACGAGCAGCTTGAGCGCCAAGGCGCTGCGGATGACCGCGTCCCGCCAGGGGCCCTCGTACGAGCGCTGCTCGGCCCAGCGCCTCCAGTACGCGGTCGTGTCGTCGAGGCGTGCCTCCACGTCCTCGCGCTTTGGGAAGACCAGCGGTTCGCGGTGCGCCGCACACAAGGCGATCAGCGCCGACTCGCCCGCTCGCGCGTCGAAGCGCCCGCCGATGGCATCCCGCTCGATCTCGGGTTCGCCGATGTCCCATGAACAGACTGCCAGCGCGTCGGCTCCGCTCACGGCGACGGGAATCCTCCCGCGGCGTTCGATACGCGGCCGCCGCTCGCCGTAGCCGAACGCGGGGGTGATACGCCAGTCCATCGGCACTCGACCTGAGACGCCCTCTATCCGGCGGACCACCTCCCTCGCCGGGCCCAGCTCCGAGTTCGGAAGGACCATGGCGTCGGTGATCCGGACGACACCCTCACCCGTGGTGAAGGTGGTCTCGAGGACATTGGTGGCGGGGCGGTAGCGCCGCTCGACCTCACCCGGGGACACTGGCCCGAGCGCGAACCGGCCACCGCGGTCCGCGTCGAGCACGGCCGCGAACACGCTCGGCGAGTCGAGATCGGGCAGCCCCAGCCAGTCGATCGACCCGTCGAGCGCGACGAGAGCGGCTGTCCGCCCGTCACCGATCGCCGCATAGTCGGCGATCGGGACGTAGCGGCGATCCACGCTCATAAGGAGATAGGCGTCGGTTGGCACGACTCTCTTACGAGAACAGCGGTAAGAATCGGCCGCCTCGCGGCGCAAACGCAGCATGAACATGAAATTCCCCTGGACGCCGGAGCCCGACGCTCATGACCACTGACCAGACCCACGTGATCGTCGGCGCCGGCCTCGCCGGCGCCAAGGCCGCGGAGACCCTCCGCGAGGAGGGATTCGACGGGCGCATCGTGCTGGTCGGCTCGGAGGAGGAGCGCCCCTACGAGCGCCCGCCGCTGTCGAAGGACTACCTCCGCGGCGAGGCCGGCCGCGAGAAGGTGTACGTCCACGAGGAGGGCTTCTATACCGAGCACGACATCGACCTGCGCCTTGGGCGCACGGCCGTGAGCGTGGACACCGCGAGCTGCCGGCTGACGCTGGACGACGGCGAGCCGCTGAGCTACGACCGCCTCCTGCTCGCGACCGGCGCGGAGCCGCGCCGGCTCGAGATCCCGGGAGCCGACCTCGAAGGCGTGTTCTACCTCCGCAGCGTCCAGGATTCGGACGCCCTGCGGGCGCGGCTGGACGGCGGCGGCGCACTCGTTGTCGTGGGCGCGGGCTGGATCGGCGCTGAGGTGGCCGCCTCCGCGAAGCAGCGCGGCGTTGACGTCACGGTGATCGAGCCGGCGTCGGTGCCTCTCGAGCGCGTGCTGGGCCCGGAGGTCGGTGCGATCTACCGCGACATCCACTCGGATCACGGCGTGCGGATGCTGCTGGGCACCGGCGTCGAAGCCTTCGAGGGAGATGGTCGTGTGGAGCGCGTCCGGACGAGCGACGGGCGCGTGACCGACTGCGACTTCGTCGTCGTGGGAGTGGGCGTCCAGCCGCGCACGCAACTGGCCGCCGAGGCGGGGCTCGCCATCAGCAACGGCGTCCTCGTCGACGAGCGTCTCCGGGCCAACGCGCCGGGCGTGTTCGCCGCCGGCGATGTCGCCAACGCCGTGCACCCCTTCTACGGCGAGCCGATCCGCGTGGAGCACTGGTCCAATGCGCTGAACCAGGCGCCCGCCGCCGCGCGCAACATGCTCGGGCAGTCGGTCTCCTACGACCGCCTGCCGTACTTCTTCTCCGACCAGTACGACGTGGGCATGGAGTACTCCGGCTACGCGCGCGGCTGTGACCGCGTGGTGCTCCGTGGCGACCCCGCCGACCGTGAGTTCATCGCCTTCTGGATGTACGAGAACCGCGTCATGGCCGGGATGAACGTCAACGTCTGGGACGTGGTCGACCACATCAAGCGTCTCATCGGGGAGCGGATAGCGGTCGAGGACCGGCAGCTCGCGGATCCCGAAGTGACACTCGACGAGCTAGCCTCGGTAATGCCGTTCTGACGCGGTAATGGTTACACGCACCCATGGCGCCGCCCCGGGCGGGCAGCGATCATTGGGGGCATGGCAGCAACGACCGATGGGCGGAACGAGATGGACCGGGTCCTCGAGGTGCTCGAGCGCCGCGGCCTGTCACTCGGCGAGTTGCGCCTGCTCTTCCGGCTGCTCGATCGAGAGGGGAGCCTCGCCGAGCTCGGCGCGGCGCTCGGCAAGCCGGTCAGCGATGTATGGCAGACGGGGAACCGGCTCGCCAGGCGTGGGCTGGTTCGGTGGTACCACGTCGGACCTCGCGACGAGACCCGGCTCACGATCACAAGGGATGGTCGGGCAACGGTGCGCGCTCTGCTGGCGGCGTCTCAGCACGCCGCCTGACATCGGCATCGCGATCAGCCCCACCCGATGGGTATCGGCCGCCGCCCAAATCGGCGTTGGCACCCATGGTCGAAACACCCGCGCGGCGACAGGCTTGGACGAACCCGAGTCAAGGAGAGGTCATGCCCTACGGCGTCTATCCAACCCCGGAGCACTCAGAGTCCACTGAGGTTGCCCAAGCCGGCGCGAATCGCGGCGTTCAGATTCGCACGCGCTTCCTGCGCGGCCGGCTCGACCGGCAGCTCGCAGAGGGCGTCGATCCGGCGACGAGCGCCGAGCTGGAGCTCCGCGCGGCACAGCTGCACTGGACCGCCGAGCGTGCGCGGATCGCGAACGCCCTCGTCGAGGCGCTCGGCGACGCCCGTGGAAGAGAGCCGATGACGCTCCGGGCGCGACCGCAGCGGGCGGTGGTACGCGACGCCGCGGACGACATCCTCGCGCTCGTCCTGCGCCTTCGAGACGGCCGGCCGGTTCCGGCCCGGGGCGTGGCCATGGCGGCCAGGCTCGCGGACGACAGAAGGAGCCAGATGTACCGCGACGATGCGGGAGACCTGCACGACGCGATCCGGTCGGCGCTCTCGGCCCTGGACGCATCGCGGAAGCCGGTCGGCGATCTCCAAGCGCAAGCGGCCTGATCGTACGAGCCGAAGTGAGACACCGTGGATCAACGGCGACATGAGACTCAGCCCGGCGTTTCGCGAGTCCTCGTCGCCGTGGATCCCGGTGTCGATCCGCATCGCCTCGTGGCGCTCTGTTGCCGGCGGCCGGACAGCGAGCTGCTCAGCGTCTCGCTGCTCGTCCCGCTCGCCCCGGGGCCGGAGGCACGCTCCCATCGAGGCATTGTGCGTGCGAGCCTGCTGCGCAAAGCCTCGGCGCTCCTGGACGCGGCCGGCGTCCGCCTCGAGGACTTCGTCCTGGCGGACGAAAACGCCTGCGCTCTGGAAGAGCTCGTGGGCTCGGGCGAGTTCGACGCGATCCTGGTCTGCGCCGGCGACGACGAGCTATCGTCGCCGGTCCTTCCGCTCCTGGCGCAGACGGGGCGCCTGCACGGAGTGTCCGTCGTCGAGAGCGGTCGCAACCACGGCGGGCCGTGGGGCTGGCTCCGCCGCGTGGTTCATCCACTCATGCGCTGGTAGCCGGGTCCCATAGCGCCTCGACGCATCTACACGATTGGGCATTCGACACACTCGCTCGATGAGCTGGTCGCGCTGCTGCGAGGGCACGGTGTCGACCAACTCGCGGACGTGCGCGCCTACCCGAGCTCACGGCGGATGCCGCGGTTCAACCGCGAGAGGCTCAGTCGAGACCTCCCGGCTTACGGGATCGCATACGTGCACCTTCCGCGACTCGGCGGACGTCGCGCACCATCGTCGAGCAGAGCAAACGCCGGCTGGCGCGTGGCCGGGTTCCGCGGCTATGCGGACTACATGGCCAGCCGGGATTTCGAGGCCGGGCTCGAGGAGCTCGCGGCCCTGGCGTCGAGGCGAACCACGGCGATGATGTGCGCGGAGGCGCTGTGGTGGCGCTGCCACCGGCGCCTGGTCTCGGACGCTCTCACGGTCCGAGGTTGGGAGGTCGTCCACTTAGCCCCAACGGGGCGCGCGACGACTCATGAGCTGACCCCGTTCGCCGTGGTCGATGTGGCGGGCATGCCCACTTATCCGCCAAGACCAGCCGGGGCAGAGTAAGAACGAAGGCTCGAAGGACGCCAACGGACTCCGGAAACGAACCGGCCGCCGTGTGCGGCTCGATGAGACAGGAGAACGTGGTGGAACTGGTCCTTCACACAAGAGCGACGGCAGGCAGGCGTCGCACCCTCGCTGCGAGCGTCGCGTTTGCAGTGCTCGCCCTCGTGCTGCTCTTCCCGGCCCGCGGATCCGCGCAGGAAGCCGATCCGGCCGGCGATCTTCCGCTCGCGTTCGCGCCGAACGCAGGGCAGACGGACGATTCCGTCCGTTACGTTGCGCGCGGCGCCGGCTATTCCTTCTTCTTCACGGACGAGCAGGCAGTGCTCTCGCTCGTGAAGGCGGACGGCCAGGACGTAACCGGCCTCGCTCTCGAGCTTGGCTTTGTGGGGGCAAGCCCCGACGCCCGGCTGGAGGCCCGCGATCCAGCGGCCGGCACCGTCAGCCAGCTCACCGGCTCCGGGGACGACTCGGCGTCAAACGTCCAGACCTACCAGGAGCTCGTGTACCGCGAGCTGTGGCCCGGGATCGACATGGTCATCCACGGTGACGGCGACGAGCTGAGGTACGAATTCGAGCTCGACCCCGGTGCCGACCCGGGCGACATCGTGCTCGACTACGACGGCGCGAGCGGGCTGTCGCTCGACTCGGACGGCGGCCTCCGGATCGACACGCCGCTGGGCGCGCTGAGCGACGCCAGTCCCGTCAACGGCCGCTACGCGATCCAGTCAGCAGACCAAGGCGTCCTCGGCTTCGCGACGGGTGAGGGAAGTGACAGCCGGCCATCCATGATCGGCGCGGGCGTCGACTTCTCAACCTTCGTGGGTGGCACGGGCAGCGACGCCGGCCGCGGGATCGACGTGGACGCGGCGGGGAACATCTACGTCACGGGGCAGACGGCATCCGCCAACTACCCGACTACCCCGGGCGTCTTCGACCGCGGCTACAACAACAACACCGACGTCTTCGTGACGAAGCTGGACAGCTCGGGCTCGACGATCGCCTACTCGACCTTCATCGGCGGCAGCGCGTTCGACTCCGGCAACGGAATCGCTGTCGACGGTGCCGGAGCGGCCTACGTCGCAGGGTTCAGCGGCTCGCTGAACTACCCGACCACGCCCGGGTCCTTCGACACGACCCAGAACGGTGGCAGCGATGCCTTCGTGAGCAAGCTCGACCCCTCGGGCTCGAGGCTCGAGTACTCCACCTACCTGGGTGGCGCGGGCTTCAGCTTCGAAGGCGCCAACGGGATCGCGGTGGATCACGCGGGAAGCGCGTACGTGACGGGGTTCACCGGATCGGCCGCCTTCCCGGTCACGCCCGGTGCGTATGACACGACCAAGAACGGCACCGGGAACGACGTGTACCTGACCAAGCTCGACCCCTCGGGCGCGACGCTCGGCTACTCCACGTTCCTCGGCGGGACGACGAGCGACACCGGTAACGACGTAGACGTCGACGGCCAGGGCCGCGCGTACGTCACCGGGTTCACCGCCTCAGCGGACTTCCCGACCACGTCGAATGCCCACGACTCGAGCCACAACGGCGGCAACGACGCCTTCGTGACCAGGCTCGATGGCACGGGCTCCGCGCTCGAGTACTCGACCGTTCTCGGAGGGGCGGGCGCTGACTCCGGTCAGGGGATCGTCGCCGACCAGGCGAGCAGGGTCATGTCGGTGACGGGCACCACCGCCTCGGCGGACTACCCGACCACCGCGCAGGCCCACGACGGGACGTACAACGGCGGCGGCGACGCTTTCGTCGCCACCTTCGACAGGTTCTCGGCGCTGGCCTACTCCACGTTCCTCGGCGGGACCGCGAGCGATGGCGCCAGCGGGATCGCAGTCGACGAGAAGGGCAAGCTGGCGTACGTCACGGGGTCGACGGCCTCGGCCGACTTCCCGACCACGGGACCCGCGGACGACACGAGCTACAACGGCGCCGGGGACGCGTTCCTGATCTCGCTGAAGCTGTCCAACCAGCAGCTCGTGCTCTCAACGTTCCTCGGCGGGACCGGCAGCGACGCCGGCATCGCCGTTGCCGTCGGGGCGGACCGGAAGCGGGCGTATGTGACCGGATCCAGCAGCTCGGCGGATGTGTTCATCGCGAGCCACGCGACCCACCAGGACGACGACGGCTGACCTCGCCCGGCAGGACAGCGGCCTGACGGCGTGGGCGTTCCTTCGGGAACGTCCGCGCCGTCTTTTCGTCGGTAAGAAAGACCGGAGGGGCGGCGCTAAGGAGACGTGGACCTCAGAACTGGAGGACAGCCCGGGACCGGCGGACAGGCGCCGGCGGGAGGAGGAACCAACGACGCGGTGGGGTGGCGGCGCGCCCGGCTGCGCAGGGCCGGTTTCGGCCCCGCTCTGACCGAGGAGCTGTCGCACGAATGCGCGGTCGACCTACACGCGCTGATCGGGCTCGTGGAACGCGGTTGTCCGCCGCCGCTCGCCGCCCGCATCATGGCGCCGTTCGACCACGAGAGGCGCCCCTGTTGAGCCCCCCGGTTGTTAGCCTCGTTCCGGCGATGAGCTCGCGCCTGCCAATGAGCGCAGCGGAGAGCCAGCACGACGACGCGCTGGCCGACTCGACCGCGTGGGTCGACGCACTGCGCCAATCGGGGGCGGAGCGAGACCGCGCGGTCGCCCGCCTCCACGAGCTGCTGCTGCGCGCCGCGCGCTTCGAGGTCTCCCGCCGCCGCGCCGCGCTCTCACACGTGCGCGGGGAGGAGCTCGACGACCTCGCGCTCCAGGCTGCGGACGACGCGCTCGTCGCGGTGCTCGGCAAGCTCGACGACTACCGCGGGGCGAGCCGCTTCACAACCTGGGCGTACAAGTTCGCCCTGCTCGAGGCGGGGGTGCGGCTGCGCCGGCGCGCTTGGCAGGAGCGCGAGGTGGTGCTCGAGCCGGAGGTCTGGCCCCTGATGGCCGACGCCGGCCAGAGTCCCCAGGGTCAGGCCGAGACGAACGAGCTGATGGCCGCTGTCACGGATTCGATCGACTGCTGTCTCACCGAGCACCAGCGCGATGTGCTCGTCGCGCTCGCGCTGAACGGGGTGCCGCTCGACGTGCTCTCCGAGCGGCTGAACACGACGCGCGGCGCTCTCTACAAGACCCTTCACGACGCGCGGCGAAAGCTGCGCGCAGAACTGGCGACGAGGGGCCTTGCCCTCGACTCGATCTAGCGGAGACGATGATGGACAGGCACACGAACGACAAGACTCTCAAGCGGTTGCTCGGCCCGGCCGAGCCCGAGGTTCTCTGCGACGAGTGCTTCGAGCGCCTCGACGAGTACGTCGAGCTCGAGCTCCAGGGCGAGCCGCCGGACGAGCGGATCCCGGGCCTGCGCGCCCACCTCGAGGGCTGCCCTGCCTGCCACGAGGACTACGAGAGCCTTCGCGCGCTCGTTGAGAACGGCTAGCGCGTAAGAACCCCCGCGCCTCCGGCGCTAAGGGCCTCGACGGACAACACGGATCGAGGCCCAAAGTGGAATTCGAACAGACCCCCCGCCCAGCCGCTCTCATTCGCCCGCTCGTCGCGGCCGACCCGAACATCGACCCGCACCGCCTGGTGGCGGTCTGCTGCGAACACGCCGGAGCCGAGCCTCTCGGCGTGTCGCTCCTGATACCGGTCGAGGACGAGGCACGTCCCTGGTCCGAGAGCACTGCTCGAGCCGAGCGCCTGCTCAATGCAGCCGACCTGCTCTTGGGCGCGGCCGGGATCGATCTCCAAGAGGTCGTCATCACGGACGGACGCGGTCAGGAGCTCGACGAGCTCATCCGCCTCGGTGGGTTCGACGCGCTGTTGATCTGCGCCAGTGAGGACCGGGCGTCCTCCGGCGTGCTCCCGCTTGCAGCGCGCTTGGCCCGGCAGCATGGCCTCGACGTCATCGAGCCCGGCGGCCGACCCGACCATCCCGGGTGGCTCCGCCGGGTCGTTGGCCCGCTGCTGCATCGCCAGCAT
>DASQTS010000221.1:0-5368 GCA_035641775.1 Thermoleophilaceae bacterium | reverse complement strand
CGTGACACCCCGTGGTTGGGGACGATCGGAGGGCCGGGTGCGGGGCGAGACGGACTGGCGGCGGTCATGACCGCAGGATCTCGCCGTCGGGGTCGTAGAAGGGCTTTGTTTGAACCTCGCCTTCGACGCGCTTGTCCTCGTCGCTGATCGTGATGTGGGCGCCGTCCTTCGCGAGGGCTGCGGGGACCCAGGCCATTCCGATCACCTGGCCCAGCTTCTGGGAGTAGCGCGCGCTCGTTACCTGCCCCATCGGTGAGCCGTTCTCCGGCATAACCACCGCACCCTCGGTCGGCACGTGGCCGTTCGAAAGTGTGAAGCCGACGAGCTGCGTTTCCGAGGGCTGCTCGGCGTAGTGCTCCAGCGCCCACTTTCCGATCCAGTCCTGGTCCTTGTCCAGCTTCACGATCCATGGCATCGCCGCGCCGAACGGGTTCGACTCCGAGTCGGTGTCCTGCCCCACCAGGATGTGCATCTTCTGGAGGCGGAGGAGGCGCTGTGGCTCGAGGCCGAATGCGCGCACGCCGTGGGGCTTGCCGGCCGACATCAGCTCATCCCACAGGTGCTCGCCCTGCGCCGCCGGGCAATGGATCTCGTAGCCCACCTCGCCCACGAACCCGATTCGCAGGATCAGCGACGGCACTCCGGCCACCAGCGCCTGCTTGCCGTCCAGGTAGGTGAAGGCCTCGGCCGAGCAGTCGAGCTCGGTGACTCCGCCCATGATCTCCCGCGCGCGCGGGCCCGCGAGGTTCACCGCGGACAGCCCCTGCGTGACATCGGTGAGATGCACGTCGAGCTGCCAGTCGGCCAGCCACCACGAGAACCAGTCGTAGACCGCGCCCGCACCGCTCGATGTCGTTGTGACGTAGAACGAGTAGTCGTCCAGGCGGCAGATCGTGCCGTCGTCCATCACGCGTCCGGAGTCGGACGTGATCACGCCGTACCGGATTCGGCCCGGCTTCAGGTTGGAGAACCGGTTCGGATACAGCCGGTCCAGGAACTCGCCTGCGTCCGGCCCGCGCACGATCACCTTGCCCAGCGTCGACACGTCGATCAGCCCCGCCGTCCGGTGCACCGCCATCGCCTCGGCCTTCGGATCGCCGTAGTCGTAGGCGCGGCGCCAGTCGCCCGCCCACATGATGTTTCCGCCGAGCTGTCGGTGCCGTGCGTGTATGGACGACCGCTTCGCCGGCTCAAACGGACGCCCGGCCAGAGCCCCCATCGGCACCGCGTGCCACGGCGGGCGCGCCGTGGTCGTGCCCACGTCGGCGAGCGACGTCCCGGTCTCGCGAGCCATCAGCCGCACCGCCGGCAGCTGGCACATCCGGCCCTGGCACGGGCCCATCGTCGTGGTCGTGTACCGCTTCGAGAGCTCGATCGAGTCGTAGCCCTCCTCCACCGACAGATGGATGTCCTTCGCGGTCACGTCCTCGCACAGGCACGCGAAGCATTTGCCGCCGCGACCCTCGCTCGTCACCGGCGGCGGCACCGCGACCTTTGGCGGCCATGCCTGCGGACGCTCGAGCTTCTCGCGGTCGCGATCGGCAAGCGAGCGCGAGCCTTCATCCCCGAAACCGAGCGCGTGCGCCGCGTCCGCGCCGGCGACCGCGCCCGACAGCTCGGCGGCCTCCAGCTCGCCGTAGCCGGTGAGTTGCCCGGCGGTGAAGGTGTCTTCGGGAAGGTGATCGAGGACGAAGTAGCCGCGCTCCGAGTCGTACGACGTTTTCCCGCCGGCCTGCGCCACGAGCGACGTCGCCGGCGCGCTACCCCCGGAGACCACGAGCAGGTCGCAGGCGAGGACGCGCTCGTCCGAAGACCCCGGCTGCCCCAGCACCACGCTGTCCACCTGGTTCCGCCCGCGCGCCTCCAGTACCGTCGCGCCGCGCAGCAGCTCCACGCCCATCCGCTGCAGCGCCTGCGCCGGACCGCCGTTCGGCTCCGCGCGCAGGTCGGCCACGCAGGTGACCTCCACGCCCGCGTCGAGCAGCGCCAGCGCCGCGTGCAGCCCGCGGTCGTCGACGGACGCCACCACCGCGCGCGTTCCGGGCCTCACCGCGTACATCCCGATCAACCGGCGCGCGCCGCCGGACAACATCACGCCCGGCAGGTCGTTCCCGGGGAACAGCAGCGGCTGCTCGATCGCGCCGGTCGCGAAGACCTGTCGGCGAGCGCGGATCTGGTGGAGCGTGTCGCCCTGCCACACCGGTACCAGGCCGTCGAAGGTCCCGAGCGCGGGCGCGTTCGCCAAGACCTCGACCCCAGCCACCCCCGCGCGCTCGACCAGCTCGCGCGCATATTCCACCCCGCCCTCCGCGAGCAGCCGCCCGCCGGGCTCGGGACCCTCGTCCGCCAGCACCACGTCCGCCCCGAGATCCGCCGCCGCCGCCGCTGCACTCAGTCCGGCGGCCCCACCCCCGATCACGAGCACATCGGCATGGCGGCGGCGATACTCGGTTCGCCATTCCCTTTCGGGCTGCGTCTTTCTCAACTTCCCGAGTCCGGCGGCGTGACGCAGGAATTTCTCGTAGAGCGGCCAGAAGCGCCGCGGACGGATGAACGTCTTGTAGTAGAAGCCTGGCGGGGTGAACGGGCCGCCGACCAGGTCGGTCGTCCGCATCACGTCGAAGTCAAGTCGCGGCGACGCGTTCATGTGCTCGACCTTCATCCCCTCGCGCACCGGCTCGGTGCAGGCGCGGACGCCGGGCGCGCCGTCGACCGCCACGAGGCAGTTCGGGCACTGCCCGGCGCAGCACAGGAGCCCGCGGCGGCGGTGGTACTTGAACGAGCGCGAGAAGGTGCGCTGGCCGCCCGCGAACAGCGCCGACCCGATCGTGTCGCCCTCGAGCCCCGTGAACTCCCTACCGTCGAAGGTGAACGAGACCTCGCGGTCGCGCTCGATGCGCTCGCCGCGCTGCTCCGGGAGTCGCGTCATACGCCGTGGCCCCCGGCCACACCGCCGCCGTCACCGCCGTGGGCTGCCGCACCCGCGGTGGTGGCGTCGCCGGCCGCCTCCGCGTCGGCCGGCAACGCAGTGAAAATAACCTCATTGGTGCGCGTGTCGCGTTCTGCGATGAACCATCCACCGCAGCCGGAGCGGTGGCTCCACCATTCGCGCTGCACTCCGGCGACGTTCCGGCGGAAGTAGTTGTACTCGCCGAGCTCCCGCAGGGAGGGCGATCCGGTCGGGCGCGGGTTCACCTCGCCGCCGTAGCCGAAGTCGGTGACCTCGCGAGGGCCGCAGTTCGGGCAGGTCAGTACGTAGGACACCGAGGCGCGACCTTAAACAAATTTGTTCACGCGGGCAAGCCCGGCACCCACTGGGTTCCAGCCAGTGGAACTCGGGCCATTGCGGCGGCCTCGACCGTCAGCGCAACGAGGTCCTCCGGCTCCAGGTTGTGCAGATGCGACTTCCCGCACGCGCGCGCGAGCGTCTGCGCCTCGAGCGTCATCGTGCGGAGGTAGTTCGCGAGCCGCCGTCCCCCCAGCTCGGGGTCGAAGCGCGCCGCCAGCTGCTCGTCCTGGGTCGATATGCCCGCCGGGTCGTGGCCCTCGTGCCAGTCGTCGTAGTAGCCCGCCGACGTGCCGAGCTCCTCGTAGCCCTCCTCGTACTCCGGCGAGTTGTCGCCGAGGGCGATCATCGCCGCCACGCCGATCGACACGGCATCCGCGCCGAGCGCCAGAGCCTTCGCCACATCGGCGCCGTTCCGTATCCCTCCCGAGACGATCAGCTGCACCTCGCGGTGCACGCCGAGGTCCTGCAACGCGTCAACTGCCGGCCGAATCGCGGCCAAAGTGGGAATCCCGGCGTGCTCGATGAACACGTCCTGCGTGGCCGCCGTGCCGCCCTGCATGCCGTCCATCACGACGACGTCGGCGCCCGCCTTCACGGCCAGCGCGGTGTCGAAGTACGGCCGCGTCGCGCCGACCTTGATGTAGATCGGCTTCTCCCAGTCCGTGATCTCGCGCAGCTCGCCGATCTTGATCTCGAGGTCGTCGGGCCCTGTCCAATCCGGGTGGCGGCAGGCGCTCCGCTGGTCGATCCCCTTCGGGAGGTCGCGCATGTCGGCGACGCGGTCCGAGATCTTCTGGCCGAGCAGCATCCCGCCGCCGCCCGGCTTCGCGCCCTGGCCGACGACGATCTCGATCGCGTCCGCGCGGCGCAGGTCGTCCGGGTTCATCCCGTAGCGCGACGGCAGCAGCTGATACACGAGCGTCTTCGACGCCTCGCGCTCCTCCTGAGTCATGCCGCCGTCGCCCGTGGTCGTCGAGGTGCCCGCCACAGAGGCGCCGCGCCCGAGCGCCTCCTTCGCCGGCCCGGACAGTGCGCCGAAGCTCATCCCCGCGATCGTGATCGGGATGTCGAGATGCAGCGGCTTCTTCGCGTGCCGCGCGCCGAGCACCACCTCGGTGTCGCAGCGCTCGCGATAACCCTCGAGCGGATAACGAGACATGGACGCCCCGAGAAAGAGCAGGTCGTCAAAGTGCGGCACCGGCCGCTTCGCGCCGAAGCCGCGGATGTCGTAGATCCCCTCACGCGCTGCGCGCTGGATCTCGTGAATCACGTCGCGGTTGAAGATCGCGCCCTCGCGCAGCCCCGGCCGCCAGCCGCGCCGGGCGGCCTGCCGCTCCACGTCGTCGCGGGCCTTGCCGAGCGTGTCGAACTCGGTCATGGCCTCAGTAGGCGTTGTCGACGTCGAAGTTGTAGAGCTGCCGCGCCGAGCCGTAGCGGCGGAACTCATCGGGCGAGCAGCCGTCGACCTCGGCGCGCTCCAGCAGCGACGACAGCTCCTCGACATGCTCGTCGCGCATCTCCTTCTCCACGCAGTCGGACCCCAGGCCGACCACCGAGCCACGCACGTACAGGTGCGCCTCGTAGATCGAGTCACCCAGCGCGTCGCCCGCGTCGCCGCACACCACGAGGCAGCCCTTCTGAGCCATGAAAGCGCTCATGTGCCCCACCGAGCCCTGCACCACGATGTCCACGCCCTTCATCGAGATCCCGCAGCGCGCCGCCGCGCTCCCGCGGATCGCCACGAGGCCGCCGCGGCCGGTGGCGCCCGCCGACTGCGAGGCGTTCCCGTCCACCACCACGGTCCCGCTCATGATGTTCTCTGCGAGGCCCACGCCGGCGTTGCCGTGCACGCGGACCAAAGCCTGCTTGTTCATCCCAGCGCAGTAGTAGCCCGCGTGCCCCTCGATCTCGACCTCCACAGGCGCGTCGATCCCAACCGCCAGGGCGTGCGCGCCGCGCGGGTTCAGCACGCGCCAGTGCGTGGGGCTGTCCTCGCCGATCGAGTGGAGCGCCGCGTTCAGCTCGCGGAGCGGTGTGACGGCCAGGTCGTACTCGGCCGCCTCGAGCCCGACGGCCATC
>DASQTS010000220.1:0-2028 GCA_035641775.1 Thermoleophilaceae bacterium | reverse complement strand
GCGACGCTGCCGACTGCCCCCGCCCACTTGAGGCGGCGGCCGAGCTTGTCGAAGCGCATGATGCGCCAGCCCTCCTGGCGCGCCACGCGCTCGAGCACGCGGTCCGGGTTCACCGCCACCGGGTGGCCGACGGCGCGCATCATCGGTAGGTCCGACTCGGAGTCCGAGTACGCGTACGACTCGCTCAGGTCGATGCCCTCGCGCTCGGCGATCTCGCGTATCGCCTCCGCCTTCCCGTCCCGGTAGGTGAAGGGACCAGCCGGCCTGCCGGTGTAGACGCCGTCGCGCACCTCGCTGCGCATGCCGATGCCGCCGTCCAGCACCAGCACGTGGGCCAGCACCTCTGCCAGCTCCTGCGACGCGGCCGTGACGATGTAGGCGGGGCGTCCCGCGTCCTGGTGCCCGTACGCCTCGTCGAGCACCTCGCGGTAGAGGAGCGGCAGGACGCCGGCCAGGACGTCCGGCCCCATGCGGGCGAGGTCCACGACCCGCTGCCCCGCGATCGAGTCGAGGATGCGTTGCCGCAGCTCGTCGGTGCCCGCGTCCGTGGAGCCCCTCAGGCGGTACCTGATGTTCGCCCAGGCGTCCGAGGCGAGCTGCCTGCGTGACACCATGCCCGCCTTGTAGGCCGCGCGGCCGAAGTGGATCGCGCTCGATCCTTCGATGAGCGTCTTGTCGAGGTCGAAGAAGGCGGCGGCCTTCTTCAGCTTCCGTTCACCTCGACTATCACTGCGTCACCCTGGCCCCCGCCGGAGCAGATCGTGGCGCAGCCGAGACCGCCCCCTCGGCGGCGCAGCTCATGCACGAGCGTCATCAGGATGCGCGCGCCGCTCGCGCCGATCGGGTGCCCGAGCGCGATCGCGCCGCCGTTCACATTGACCTTGGACTCGTCCACGCCGAGCATGCGCATCGAGTTCAGCGCCACGGAGGCGAATGCCTCGTTGATCTCGTACAGGTCGATGTCGTCCCCGGACAGCCCGGCCTTCTCGAGCGCCTTCAATGCCGCGTTCGCCGGGGTGCGCGCCAGGTAGGGGAAGTCGTCGGCCACGGCCGACTGGGCGACGATTGTCGCGAGCGCGGGGCGGCCGTTCGACTTCGCCCACTCGTCGGACGCGAGCACGAGCGCGCCTGCGCCGTCGTTCACGCCGGGCGCGTTCCCGGCGGTGTGCGCGCCGTCCTTGTGGAACGCGCCGCGCAACTTCGCAAGCGACTCCAGCGAGCTCTCGCGCCGCGGTGCCTCGTCCACCTCCACGACCGTGTCGCCCTTCTTCGAGCTGATGGTCACCTGCACGATCTCCTCGGGCAGGCGGCCCTCGTCGGTCGCCTGGATGGCCAGCTCGTGCGAGCGCAGCGCGAACTTGTCCATGTCCGCCCGCGTGATCTCGAGCTCCTCGCCGACCTCGTCGGCCTCCTCGCCCATGCCCTTGCCGGTGAACGGGTTCGTGAGCCCGTCGTGCATCATTGCGTCGATCGCCTTGGCGTCGCCCATCCGGTAGCCGAAGCGCGCGCCCTTCATCAGGTAGGGCGCGTTCGACATCGACTCCATCCCGCCCGCCACGGCCACGTCGAGGTCGCCGGCGCGGATCGACTGGTCGACCATGCCGGCGGAGCGGATGCCCGACGCGCAGACCTTGTTGATCGTCTCGGAGGAGACCTCCTTCGGGATGCCACCCTTGATCTGCGCCTGGCGGCTCGGGATTTGGCCCTGGCCCGCCTGCAGCACCTGCCCAAACGCCACATGCTCGACCTGCTCGGGCGCAACCTCGGCCCGCTCCAGCGCGGCGGCGATGGCCGTGCCGCCGAGGTCGGTGGCGTCGAGCGAGGAGAGCGCCCCGCCCATCTTCCCGAACGGCGTCCGCGCGGCGCCGAGGATCACAGTATTTGCCATGTCGCGGAACGCTATCGACTGGGTAAAGCCGGCGTATGCGGGCAAGGGTGACCCTCGCGCCGCTCTGCCGGGCGCCCGCATCCGCATCGAGGGCGAGTACCAGCACGCGCGCTACATGAGCTGGAACCTCTACGACGCCG
>DASQTS010000219.1:0-14527 GCA_035641775.1 Thermoleophilaceae bacterium | reverse complement strand
ACGTCCTCGGCGATCCCGGACTCGAAGGCGAGCCGGCGCCCGTGGAAGTCCTGGAGCCCGAGCAGCGGGTCCACGTGGAGCATCCGCATCGCGTCGGGGTCGGTGTCGGCGACCTCCTCCACGTCCATGCCGCCCATCCGGCTCAGCATCGCCATCGGCTTCTTCGCCGAGCGGTCGAACACGAGTGCGGCGTAGTACTCCTCGTCGATCTCGGAGGCCTTCTCCACGTAGAGCTCGTGGACGGTGAAGCCGCGGATGTTCATGCCGAGGATCGCGGTGGCGTGCTGCTCGGCCTCGGCCCGGTCGCTCGCCAGCTTGATTCCGCCCGCCTTGCCGCGGCCGCCGATCTGGACCTGAGCCTTGATGGCGACCGGATAGCCCAGCTCCTCGGCCGCCTCAATGGCCTCCTGAACGGTCGTGGCGGGCCGTCCGTCGGGCACCGGGACGCCGTGCTTCGCGAAGAGCTGCTTGCCCTGGTATTCGAGGAGGTCCATCGAGGGTAGGTACTATCCACCGCCGCTCGGGGGTGCGGCCGGCGCGGGCGCCTGACCCTATCGAAACTCCTTAATGGCTCTTCCAAAAGACGTCAAATTCGTCACGTTCGATTGCTACGGCACGCTCATCGACTGGGAGAGCGGCGTGTACGACGCGTTCCAGAAGGAGGCCGACCGCGACGGGTTCACAATCGACCGCGACACGCTGATCCCACGGTTCATCGAGGTGCAGCGGGATATTCAGCGCGGCTCCTACGAGCTCTACGCGGAGGTGCTGCGGCGAACTGCCGTGCGCGTGGCAAGTGAGCTGGGCTGGGAGCTCGAGCCGTCGCGCTCGAACTTTCTGCCGAACAGCGTGCCCGCGTGGGGGCCGTTTCGCGAGACGAATGCGCAGCTCGAGCGCTTCGCCAAGCAGTACGAGCTGGGGATCCTGTCGAACATCGACGACAAGCTCCTCGGCGCCACGCGCCGCCACTTCCGCGTGGACTTCGACCTCGTGGTCACGGCCCAGCAGGTGCGCAGCTACAAGCCCGATCCCGCGCACTTCAAGGAGTGCGCGCGGCGCATCGAGAAGCTCAAGAAGAACTGGGTCCACATCGCGTCCGGATATCCGACGGACGTGGAGCCCTGCCTGAAGTCGAAGGTCGCCGTGATCTGGGTGAACCGCCACGGCGAGGACCTCGACGGGCGCAAGAAGCCGGACGCCGAGGTGAAGACCTTCCGCGACGCCGGCAAGCTCCTCAAGGCCGCTTGAGAGCCGTCTCGGTTCATCCCGACGCTCTCGTCATCACCAGCAGGATGTGGCAGACGAACGCCGTCGCCCTGCGCGCCCGGACAACATCGCAGCGCAGCGGGCACCGCCCGCTGCTCGCGCACTACGAGACGATGCTCGTCGACTCCCCATACTTCCCGGACGAGCTCGAGGCCCTGCCGAGCCTCCTCGCCGGCGCGGGCTTCGAGCCCGACGCCCTGATCGCGACCCATGCCGACTTCGACCACCTGCTCGGCCGGCTGGCCTACCCCGGCCTCGCGCTCGGGCTGGGCGAGCCGAGCGTCATGCGGGTGCACCAGGAGCCGGGCGCGGCGCAGCGATCGCTGCGGCAGCACGACGAGGAGTGGTACGTGGAGCGCCCGGCGCCCCTGGCGCTGGGGCAGGTGCAGACGCTGCCGGTGCCCGGGAGCATCGAGCTCGGCTCCGAGGAGCTCGAGCTGCACCCAGCCGACGGTCACACCGCGGACGGGATGGCGGTGATGGCGCGCTGGTGCGGCGTCCTCTGCGCAGGCGACTACCTCTCGAATGTTGAGATCCCGATGGTCTCGCCTGGTGGCTCGGTCGGCGACTACCGGGCGACGCTGGCCCGGCTGAGCCCGCTCGTCGACGCCGCCGAGACGATCGTGCCGGGCCACGGCGCGCCGCAGACGCGCGATGCCGCGCTGCGGATCCTCGACGAGGACGTGGACTACCTGGACGCGCTCGAGCGCGGCGAGGGGAAGCGGTCGCTCCCGAAGGGCCGTGACACGGCAGAGCAGCGCAAGCTCCACGAGCGCAACCTGGCCCTCACTCGCTCGGCATGAGGACCCAGAGGGCGACGTAGAGCAGCACCTGGGGACCCGGCAGCACCACGGAGATCACGAACAGCAGCCGCACCACGCCCGGCTTCATGCCGAAGCGGCGTGCGAGGCCGGCGCAGACGCCGGCGAGCACGCGGCCGCTCCGCGGCCGGACGAGGCCACGCTGGGACATTCGCCGTCTGACGGGATGCTGGCTCGCCATGGACTATTTGTACCTGAGCGGCTACCGGCAAAGTCGCGCTAGGTTGCCCGCGCGATGCCTCGTTATCTGGAGCGGGCGGTAACGGCGCTGCGAGCGTTCGACGGCCGCGACGGCGTCGTGAGGACCGCGCACGCGCTGCGGCGCCGGCTGCCCGGTGACCATTCCTACGGCGACCCGCTCTCCGTGGCGGGCGACGAGCCGCCCCAGCTGATCGGCCAGCGGCTCGCGGCGGCGATGAGCGCGCAGCCGAGCGCGTACGCGAGGTGGAGGTGGACGGCTACCGGCCGGAGCTTCGGGCCGCATCCACTTCGGAAAGCCGCGCAAGCTCGGCAGCGACTACTTCGGCGTCGATGTGAACGTGGCGGCGCGCGTGGCGGACGCCGCCGGCCCGGGTCAGGTGCTTGTCTCGGAGACGGTGAGGGAGCGCCTGGGCGGCGCAGACTTGAGCCTGCGCCGCCGGTGGCGATTCAAGGCCCAGGGCACTCCGAAGGGGCTGAAGGTCTTCAGCGCGGAGGTCGGATAGCGCCTGGCGCGGCGTCAGCTCCAGGCTGCGACCTCGCGCGGCTGCGTGAGGCGGAAGGCGTTCCCCGAGGGGTCACGGAAGGAGGAGTCGATCCCGTACGGGTACTCCGTGGGCTCCTCGGTGAACTCCACGCCACGGCCCCTCAGCTCGTCGTACGAGGCCTGCACGTCGTCCGTCTGGAGGAAGACCGTCCCGGCGAAACCCTTGGCCATGAGGTTGCGAACTTCCTCGCCGGTCTCACCGTCCATCACCGGCTGGCCGGGGATGGCCATCAGCACGATCGCGAAGTCGTCCTGGCCGGGCGGGCCGACGGTGAGCCAGCGAAAGTTGCCCATCTCCTCCACCGTCACGTCGGCGCGGACCTCCATGCCGAGCTTCTCGGTGTAGAAGGCGAGGGCCTCGTCCTGGTCGTGGACCCAGAGTTGTGCGTGTGCGATTTTGATCATGGGCGCCACGCTACGCCTCGCCCGAGCCGCTGTCTTCTTCAAATGTGCGGTGTTGAGGGCGCCCGAAGAAGCGCACCACGCAGGCCGGCACGAGCGCGCTCGCGGCGGCCGGCGGATAGCTGGCGCGGTAGGCGAGCGGCGTCTTCCCGAAGGTCCGCTTGAAGCTCGACGTGAACGAGCCGACGCTCTGGAGACCTACGGAGAAGCAGATGTCGGTGACCGAGCGGTCCGTGGTCGTCAGGAGCGCAGCGGCGCGCTCCATGCGGCGCGTGAGGAGGTAGGAGTGCGGCGACTCGCCGAAGGCCGCCCGGAACTCGCGGCTGAAGTGCGCGCGTGACAGGCCGGCGGCGTTGGCGAGATCGTCCACGCCGAGCGGCTCGAAGTAGCGAGCGTCCGCGAGGTCCCTGGCCTTCAGGAGGTGGCGGGCGGGCGGGACGAACGTCGTCACGCATCCGACGTTACCGCGCCGCGCGCACCGTCCCCGCGTCCCACAGCCACGGCGGCGCACCCGGCGGAATGCGGGTCCCTCCGACCCAGCGCTCCTCGGTCGCCTCCCAGCGCTCGTCCCCTGCGAGCACGGCCCGGCCCCGACCGGTTAGGCCGGCCTCGTCGTGGAGCGGCGCGAGCCGGTCGCGCGGCGAATGCGGTCAGGTCCCCGAGGAATGGACGCTCTTCCATGTCGATCGTCCTCACGAAGGTCCCCTCCCAGGAGCGTGCGGCGTCCGCGAGCGCTTGGAGCAGCTGGCGCTCGGTGCGGCCGAGCCCCGTATCGGCCCAGGGCTGCTCCTCCAGCAGGCGGTGCATCGCCTGCCCGATGGCCGGGAGCGCTGGAGTGCCCGCCGCCAGCGGGTCCAGCGCCGTGGGCGTGGGCGAGGTGAGCGCCGCCCAGGCGCTCCTTGCCAGCTCGAGCTGCGCGTCGCTAACCGGCGGCGCGTCGCGGCCGAGCGACGCGAGCAGGCTCGGCGCGACGTCCGCTCCCAGCGCTCCTGCCCCACGAGCACCAGGTGCACGGGAGCGCCGGAGGGGACGCGCTCGAGGATCTGGATGAGAAGGAGAAGGTCGAAGAGGTCGGCCTCGAACCAGAGCATGACCGGCTCCTTGCGCGGCGAGCGCTCGCTGAAGCCGGTCGTCGTGCTCGGCACCCGATGGCGCGCGCCGCACCGGCCCTTCGAGCATGTTCTCGCGCCACGGCAGGACCTCGCCCTCGACGCCCGCCGCGCGAAGCGGCTCGATTGCACAGTCGCCGTTCGTGAGGTGCAGCACGCCTACTTGATGACGGCGATCGTGTCGCCGGTGGCGACCGAGCCGCCCTCGGACACGCCCAGCTCCTCGACCGTGCCGGCGCTCGGCGCCGTGATCTCGTTCTCCATCTTCATCGCCTCGATCACGCAGATCAGCGCGCCCTCGTCCACCTCCGCGCCCTTCTCCACGGCCACCTTCAGGACGGTGCCCTGGATGGGCGAGACGAGCTCGCCCGGGGCGCCGCCTCCGCCGCCGGTCTTGCGCTCGCGGCGCGGCGCCTTCTTCGCGGCCGCAGGCCCGGCGCCGTTGGCGGCGAGCGCCTCGCCGATCACGGTCACGTCGAAGCGGCGGCCGGACACCTCCACCGCGTACTCGCGCGAGACCTTCTCCGCCTCCTCCTCGTACTCGCCCCTCTTCTCGGGGGCGGGGAACGCGAGCTGCTTGAGCCACTCCCTGTCCTCGACGACATCGCGGCACGTCTCCCCGTTCGCCCACTGCTCGGTGGCGAGCAGTGCTTGGTGGAACGGGATCAGCGTCTTCAGCCCGCCGATCTCGTATTCGCCGAGGGCGCGGAGCATGCGCTTCGTCGACGCCTCGCGATCCACGTCCCAGACGATCAGCTTGGCGATCATCGGGTCGTACAGCGGCAGGACCTCGTAGCCCTCCTCGGCGCCGGAGTCCACGCGCACGAAGGGGCCGGCCGGCTCGCGATATGAGCCCACGCGTCCGGGCGCGGGGGCGAAGTTCTTCGATGCGTCCTCCGCGTTGATGCGGCACTCGATCGCGTGGCCGCGCACCACCACGTCGTCCTGCGAGTAGCCGAGCGGCTCGCCCGCCGCGATCTTGATCTGCTCGCGGACGATGTCGATGCCGGTGACCATCTCGGTCACGCAGTGCTCCACCTGCACGCGCGTGTTCATCTCGAGGAAGAAGTACTCGCCGTCCTGGAGGAGCCCTTCGATCGTTCCCGCGGAGCGGTAGCCGACCGCGCGAGCGGCGTCGGTGCCGATCCTGCCGATCCTCTCGCGCAGCTCGGGGTCGACCGCGGGCGCGGGCGACTCCTCGATCAGCTTCTGGTGGCGGCGCTGGACGGAGCAGTCGCGCTCGAACAGGTGGATGACGTTGCCGTCGTTGTCGGCCAGGACCTGCACCTCCACGTGGCGCGGGTCCGGCAGATAGCGCTCGACGTAGACCGTGGGGTCGGAGAAGAACTTCTCGCCCTCGCGCGAGGCGCCCTCGAACGCCTTCTCGAGCTCGTTCTCGGACTCGGCGACGCGGAAGCCCTTGCCGCCTCCGCCGCCGGCGGCCTTGATCGCCACGGGGTAGCCGACCGAGTCGGCGATCACCTTGCGCGCGTCGTCCACGGTCTCCACCGGGTCGGTGGTGCCGGGAACGATCGGCACGCCCGCCTCGGCCATGATCTCGCGGGCGCGGGTCTTCGAGCCCATCGCGTCGATCGCGCTCGCGGGCGGGCCGATGAAGACGATGCCCGCCTCCTCGCACGCGCGCGCGAAGGCGGCGTTCTCCGCGAGGAAGCCGTAGCCGGGATGCACCGCCTCGGCACCCGACTGTTTCGCGACCTCGATGATCTTCTCCACGACGAGGTAGCTCTCGCTCGCGAGGCCCGGTCCCAGCAGGTACGCCTCGTCGGCGCGCCTGACGTGCGGCGCGTCGCGATCGGGCTCGGAGTAGACGGCCACGCTGGCGATGCCCAGCTCCTCGAGCGTGCGCATCACGCGGATGGCGATCTCCCCGCGGTTGGCGACGAGGACCTTCTCGAACATCTGCGGGCGGGGAGGTTATCGGCCTTGCCTTCCGCCGGAGGCTGCTCGATGATTGTGAAGTGAAGCGCGCGGCACCGTCCGGGCTCGCGGCAGGCTCGACCCGAGCCGGCGTCGCCGCCGCGCTGGTCCGGCGCTAGGTTGGCGGCGTGCGCCGCGCGGCCCTCGTCCTCCCGGTCCTCGTCGCCGGGCTGGCGCCGGCGGCGCCCGCCGACGCTGCGCTTCGGTTCGAACGCTGCGGGTCCTACGGCTTCGCGTGCGCGCGGCTGAGCGTGCCGCTCGACCGAGCGGGGGCGGTGCCCGGGCGGGTCTCGCTGCTCGTGAAGCGCGTTCGTGCGCGCCGCCGCGGCGGGGCGACGCGGCCGCCGTTGGTGGTCCTGGCGGGCGGGCCGGGACAGTCCGCCACCGAGTCGTTCGGCGGCGAGGCGCTCGGGCTTCTCTACGCCGCCTACCGGAGCCGCGACCTGATCGTGTTCGACCAGCGCGGCACCGGCCGCTCGGAGCTGCTTCGCTGCCGCGCCCTCGAGCACGCGAACCTGCTCGACGCGGGACGGCCGGCGGCCGCCTGCGCCCGCCGGCTCGGCGCGCGCCGCGTGTTCTTCACGACCCGCGACTCGACGGACGACCTCGAGGCGATCCGCGCGGAGCTCGGCGCCGAGCGGATCGCCCTGTACGGCACGTCGTACGGCACGAAGGTGGCGCTCGCGTACGCGCGCCGCTTCCCCGGGCGAGTCGAGCGGCTCGTGCTCGATTCGCTCGTCGAGGTCGACGGGCCGGACTTGTTCTACCTCGACGCGATCGCGGCCGCCCCGCGCGTGCTGCGCGCGCTCTGCCGGGCCGCGTGCCGATGGACCAGGGACCCCGTGGCGGACCTCGCGATGCTGGTGGACACGATCGCGCGGCGGGGTGCGCTGCGCGGCCGCTTCGTGGACGGGAGGGGACGCCGCCGGGCGGGGAGGCTCACCCGCCAGCACCTGTTCACGGTGCTGCTGGCGGGTGATTTCGACCCGGCGCTCCGGGCGGCGTTCCCCGGCGCCGTTCGAGCTGCCCTCGGCGGCGACGCCGCGCCGCTCCTGCGCCTCCGCCGGCGCGCGTTCGCGGTGGACGCGGAGCCACCGCCCCCGCGCCTTTTGAGCGCCGCGGTCTACGCGGCCACGACCTGCGAGGAGGCGCCGCTGCCCTGGTCACGGGCAACGCCGCCCGACCCCGCCGAGCGCCGCCGACAGGCCGAGGCGCGCGCCGCGACGATCCCCGACTCCGCCTTTCGCCCGTTCGACCGGGCGACCAGTCTGGCCAGCGACGCACTCGCGCTCTGCGACCGCTGGCCGCACGCGCCCGCCGCGCCGGACCTCGGCTCGGGGCCGATGCCCGACGTGCCCGTCCTGCTCGTCGAGGGGGAGGACGACCTGCGCACCCCCGTCGGGAACGCCGAGCGCACCGCCGCGCTGTTCCCTCGCGCGCGGATGGTGGTCGCACGAGCAACCGGCCACTCCGCGATCGGCTCTGACTTCAGCGGTTGCGCCCTCCGCGCGTTCGCCCGCTTCGTTCAGCTGAGGCCGGTGCCGCGGGCGTGCCCGCGCGTGCGGCGCGCGTTCCGGCCCTCGCCGCCGCCACCGGGGCGGCTCGGCGAGGTTGCCCGGCTTCGCGGGACCTCGGGCGTCCGCGGGCGGGTCCTCGCGTCCGTTGGCCTGACGCTGCGCGACGTCGCCGAGGACTCGCTCACCGAGCTGATCTTCGACCCCGGCGACCCGGACATCGCCCGCGGCGGCGGGCTGCGCGCGGGCAGCTACCGCATCGACGGCGACAACACGCTGGAGTTGCATCGCGTGGCGTTCGTGCCGGGCGTGCGGGTGTCGGGGCGGCTGGAGCACTTCGGCGAGCGGGGGCAGCGAGGGGCGCTGCGCGTAAGCGGCAGCGCCGGGCCCGGCGGGAGGTTGCGCGTGCGCGGGCAGCGCGCGTCAGGGCGCCTTGGTGGCCATCGCGTAACGGCGGCATTGAATGGGCCCAGCTCGGTCGTCGCGCTGGCCACCCGCCGGAACGGCCTCCCGCCGCTCCGCTAGGCCGACTGGCGCCTGGATTGGGCGCCTGGCGCCGAATTCATGCGCCAGTTGTCGCCGCGACGCGGTGGCGGGCCTGGCGGCGGCGCTCCACCACGAGCTCGCCGCCCCGCTCGGGCGCGAACACGACCGCGCGGCGCACGCGGCGCTCCGGCCGCGGGCGGGCCGCGCGGATGTCCAGCCGGGCAACCAGCTCCCGGAGGACGATCTTCATCTCCACCTGAGCGAAGCTCGCGCCGAGGCAGCGGCGCACGCCGCCGCCGAACGGGATCCAGGTGTACGTGCCGGGCGGGTTCTCCAGGAAGCGCTCCGGGCGGAAGGCGCGCGGGTCCTCGTAGACGTCCGGGCGCCGGTGGATCAGGTAGATGCTCGGGACGATCTTCACACCCGCGGGGAGCAGGCGGCCACCGATCTCCATCGGCTCCGTGAGCTGCCTCAGGACGAGTGCGATCACGGGCCGCAGTCGCAGCACCTCCTTCACGACCGCGTCCAGGTACGCGTCCTCGCCCGCGTCGACCTCGTCGCGAAGGCGGGCCAGCGCAGCGGGATGGCGCCCCAGCGCCTCGACCGCCCACGCGAGGGCCGTGGCGGTCGTCTCGTGGCCGGCCACGAGCAGTGTCATGAGCTCGTCCCGCAGCTCCTTGTCCGTCATGGGGCTGCCGTCCTCGTGGCGGGCCTGGAGGAGCAGCGACAGGACGTCGTCGCGCTCGGCGAGGTCGGGCACCTCGCGGCGGGCGCGGATCTCCTCGTAGATCAGGTCGTCCGCCGGCTGCAGGGCGCGCTGGACCGTGCCGCGCTCGGCCATCCGCCGCGCGCCCATGACCGCGAGCACGGCGAGCCTGCGTGGGTCCGTCAGCCAGCCGAGCGCCTCGCGCAGGGCCGTCTCGAGCCGCGCGACGCGCTCGCTCTCGGTGACGCCGAAGACCGTGCGAGTGATCACCTCGAGCGTGATGGCCTGCATGGTCGGCCAAGCGGGGATCGGCTCGCCGGCCGGCCAGCGCTCCAGCTCACGTACGGCGACCTCCGCCATCGTCTGCTCGTAGCCGCGCATGCGCTCGCCGTGGAAGGAGGGGAGCATCAGCTTCCGCTGTGTCATGTGGGCGTCGTCGTCGAGCAGGAGCACGGAGTGGCTCCCGAGCACCGGTAGCAGCACGATGTTCGCCTCGCCGGCGTGGAGGAGGCGCGGGTCGCCGGTGAAGACCTGCTTCACGGCCTCGGGATCGCTCGTGAACACCCACGTGCCCTCGTAGGCGATCCGCATCGTGAACATGTCCCCGTAGCGCCGGTGAGCGTCCTCGAGGAAGGCCACCGGCCGCGTGAGCCAGCGCACGGTCTGGAGGGGGCGCGGCGCGCGCGGCCCAGGGGGCAATGAGGGGGTTACACCAACCGCTGCCACGAGTTAAGTCTGACTGTCAGACCAAACTCGTGCCATCTAGGCGAGCGAGCGCCCGGCAAGCTCCGCGTGAGCCGCAACCTGCGACGCGAACTCGGCGAAGTCGGCCGCGTAGAGCTGCTGCGGCCCGTCGCACAGCGCCGCCTCGGGATCCTCCGCGACCTCGACGATGATCCCGTCCGCGCCCACCGCGGCGGCGGCTCGCGACAGCGGCCCCACCAGCCGGCGGTCGCCCGACGCATGCGACGGGTCCACGATGACCGGGAGGTGCGTGTGCAGCTTGAGCCACGGCACCGCGCCGAGGTCGAGTGTGAAGCGCATCGCGTTGTCGAATGTCCGGATCCCGCGCTCGCACAGAATCACGCGCTCGTTGCCCTCCTTCAGCACGTAGTCCGCGGCCTGGAGCAGCTCGTCGAGCGTGGAGGAGAGCCCGCGCTTCATCAGGACGGGCTTGCTCAGCTTTCCCACGACCTCGAGCAGGCCGTAGTTCTGCATGTTGCGCGCGCCGACCTGGATGACGTCGACGGCTTCGGCGAACTGGTCCGCCAGCTGAGCGGAGGTCATCTCACTGACCACGGGCAGCCCGGTCTCCTCACGCGCCTCGCGCAGGATGGCCAGCCCCTCAGTGCCCAGTCCCTGAAAGGCGAACGGTGAGGTACGCGGCTTGTAGGCGCCACCGCGGAGCATCGAGGCACCAGCCGCGGCGACGGCGCGGGCCACGCCCAAGGTCTGCTCGCGCGACTCCACCGTGCAAGGACCGGCAATGAGCGAGAAGGTGTCCGGCGCGCCGATCCGATGGTCGCCGACCTCGAAGACCGTCGGCTCGTGATGCGAGAGCTCGCTCGAGGCGAGCTTGTACGGACGCGAGATCGGGATCACGCGGTCGACCCCCGCGAGGCCCTCCAGGCCCATCTCCAGCACGCCCTCCGGATCGCCGATCGCGCCGATCGCCGTGGTGAGCTCGCCCGGCATGACCTTCGCGTGCACGCCGCCCGCCTGGAGGCGCTCGACGACGGCCTCGATCTGCGCCGGCGTCGCCTCCGGCGTCATCACGACCATCATGTGCGCACCTCGGTCCCCGCTTTTCGCGCCCGCACCATCGTCACTACGAGCAGCGCGATCACCGCGACCGGGAACGGCACGATCACGACGACCGGGATGTCCAGTCCCGCCTTGATCAGCAGCGCGAGCCCGGCTCCGATCAGCACGACCGCAAGCGTCGTCCGCAGCACGGCAGGCTCCACGCGCACGCTCCAGTGGCTACCGAGCCACACGCCGGGCACGGAGCCGAGCAGGATCGTTCCAGCAAGGGCGAAGTCCACGTTTCCCGCGGTCACGTGCGCGAGCCCCGCCGCCCAGAGGAGGATGGCCGCGTGGAACACGTCGGTGCCCACCACCCGCTGCGGGGACAGCCGGAACAGCAGGATCAGGCCGACGGCAATCAGCGCCCCGCTGCCCGCGGAGGTCACGCCGAGCACGAAGCCCACGCCCAGGCCGAGCAGGACAGCGGCGACCTTGTGCCTCCGCTCCATCTCGATCGTGTCGCGCTCGCGCTCGTGCATCCGCTTGAGGAACGCGCGCACGAGTGTCGCGGTGCCGGTGAGCAGCAGCGCGCCCGCGAGGATCGCGATCACCGCGTCCTCGAAGTCGCGGCCGAGCCAGTCCTCGAGCAGCGTGAGCACGTAGACACCGCCGATCGCCGCCGGCACCGAGCCGAGCGCCATCCAGCTCGACAGCGTCAGGTCCACCGTCTTCTGGCGCAGGTGCTTCCAGCCGCCGACGGTCTTCGTGACCGCCGCGTACGCGAGGTCGGTGCCGATCGCCGTCACCGGCTGCACGCCGAACACGAGAATCAGCATCGGCGTCATCAGCGACCCGCCTCCGATGCCCGTCATGCCGACGAGGATCCCCACACCGAGACCAAAGGCTACGAGGGCGAAATCCACGCCGGGAGCCTAGAGGGCGCCGGGTTCAGAGCACCATGCCGGCACCGACCGTGTCGTTGGTCGACTCGTCGATGAGGATGAAGCTGCCAGTCATGCGGTTCCGGCGGTACTGGTCCACCAGCAGCGGCGTGGACAGGCGCAGGCGCAGCTTGCCGATCTCGTTCAGCTCGAGGCGGTCCGCCTCCTGGTCGCGGTGCAGCGAGTTCACGTCGATCCGGTAGATCACCTGGTCGATCTTCGCGAGAGCGGTGCGGGTCGTGTGCTTGATCCGGTAGCGGCCGGCCGGTGAGAGCGGGCGCTCGGACATCCAGCACACCATCGCGTCGATCTCCTTGGCCTCCGTCGGCCGGTTCTGCGGCCGGCAGATCATGTCGCCGCGCGAGACGTCGATGTCGTCCTCCAACCGCAGCGTCACGGAAAGCGGCGGATAGGCCTCGTCGAGCTCGCGGTCGAAGGTGTCGATGCCCGCGATCCGGCTGGTGCGCCCGGACGGCAGCACCACGACCTCGTCGCCGGCGCGGAACACGCCCGACGCCACCTCGCCGGCATAGCCGCGGTAGTCGTGCAGCTCGTCGGACATCGGCCGCGTGACCCACTGCACCGGGAAGCGTGCATCCTGGAGGTTGCGGTCCGACGCCACGTGCACGTGCTCGAGGTGGTACAGCAGCGACGGGCCCTCGTACCAGCTCATGTTCTGCGAGCGCTCGACCACGTTGTCGCCGTGGAGTGCGGAGATCGGGATGAAGGTCACGTCCTGGATGTCGAGCTTCGCCGCCCAGCCGCTGAACTCGGAGGAGATGCGGTCGAAGACCTCCTGGTCGTACTCGACCAGGTCCATCTTGTTCACGCACACCACCAGGTGGGGAATGCGCAGGAGCGACGCGATGAACGCGTGCCGGCGCGACTGCTCGAGCACCCCCTTGCGCGCGTCCACGAGCACGAGCGCGAGGTCCGCGGTCGAGGCGCCCGTGACCATGTTGCGCGTGTACTGCTCGTGACCGGGTGTGTCGGCGATGATGAACTTGCGCCGCGGGGTGTGGAAGTAGCGGTACGCCACGTCGATCGTGATGCCCTGCTCGCGCTCGGCGCGCAGGCCGTCGGTCAGCAGCGCGAGGTTCACGTAGCCGTCGCCGCGCCGCTTCGAGGTCTCCTCGACGTGCTCGAGCTGGTCCTCGAAGATCGACTTCGTGTCGTAGAGCAGCCGGCCGATCAGGGTCGACTTGCCGTCGTCCACCGACCCGGCGGTGGCGAACCGGACCAGCTCCGAGGTCCGCTGCTTCACGGGCCTCCCGTTCGTGGCCGCGCCGGGCGGCATGGCTAGAAGTAGCCCTCCTTCTTGCGATCCTCCATGGCGGCCTCGGAGACGCGGTCGTCGGCGCGCGTCTCGCCGCGCTCCGTGATCCGCGTGGCCGCGATTTCGGCCACCACGTCCTCGAGCGACTTGGCCTTGGACGCCACCGCGCCGGTGCAGCTCATGTCGCCGACGGTGCGGAAGCGGACCGACTCGGTGAACGGCTGCTCGCCGGGAAGCAGTTCGATGAAGTCGGACAACGCATAGAGCATCCCGTCGCGCTTGAAGACCTCGCGCTCGTGCGCAAAGTAGATCGAGGGCAGCTCGAGCTTCTCCTCTGCGATGTACTGCCACACGTCGAGCTCGGTCCAGTTCGACAGCGGGAACACGCGCACGTGCTCGCCCGGCTTCACGAAGCCGTTGTAGACGTTCCAGAGCTCGGGGCGCTGGCCCTTCGGGTCCCACTGGCCGAAGTCGTCGCGGAACGAGAGGATGCGCTCCTTCGCGCGGGCGCGCTCTTCGTCGCGGCGCGCGCCGCCGAACGCCGCCTTGAAGCCATGCTCCTCGATCGCGTCGAGCAGCGTCACCGACTGGAGCCGGTTGCGCGAGGCGCGCGGGCCCTTCTCCTCGACCACCCGGCCGTTGTCGATCGAGTCCTGCACCGCGGCCACGATCAGGCGAGCGTTCATCTCCTCCACGAGCCGGTCGCGGTACTCGAGGACTTCGGGGAAGTTGTGCCCGGTGTCCACGTGCATCACCGGGAACGGGAGGCCGCCCGGGTGGAATGCCTTACGGGCGAGATGCAGCAGGACGGCGCTGTCCTTGCCGCCCGAGAACAGCAGCACGGCGCGCTCGACCTCGGCCGCGACCTCGCGGATCACGTGGATGGCCTCGGCTTCGAGGGCCCGGAGATGTGAGATTTCGTAGCTCAAACGTGCAGGCCGCACTCGGTCTTGTCCTGCCCGGCCCAACGACCCTCGCGGCCGTTACCGGGAAGCGTGCAGGGGGCGCAGCCGACTGACTCATACCCCCTGTCGTGGAGGGGATGGTAGGGGAGATTGTGCAGGTGGACGTAACTCCACACGTCGGCGTCCGTCCATTCCGCGAGCGGATTGAACTTCCAGACGCCGCGCCCCTCGTCCCATTCCAACGCTTCGGCGTTTGCCCGAGTGGGTGACTGCTCTCGTCTGATGCCCGTGATCCACGCCTCGTTGCCCTCGAGCGCCTGCGCGAGCGCGCCGACCTTGCGCTGCCCGCAGCAGCTCGCCGCGGACCACGGCGTGCCGTTCGGCGGCGTCGCGTCGACGACCTCAACGCGCAGCCCGTAGCGGTCCTCGACCTTCCTCCAGACCTCGTAGGTCTCCGGGAAGAGCACGCCGGTGTCGATCGTGAACACGCGCGCGGTCGGCTCGATCCGCATGAGCATGTCGATGAGGACTGACTCCTCCTTCTGGAAGGAACACGCCATCACCAGCGAGGGATGGTGCCGCTCGATGGCGGTTCTCAGCGTCTCCTCGGCGGTGTCGGCTACACCGCGCATTCGCCCTCTCCCCGGATGACCTGGAACGGCTCCTTGCGCT
>DASQTS010000218.1:0-6437 GCA_035641775.1 Thermoleophilaceae bacterium | reverse complement strand
GCCGCGGCGGACGTATCCGTCTCCGCGTCTGGATCGCGGGAGGGCGAGGACGTCCGCGACGTCGAGGTGCCGATGGCCGCGAGCGACGAGGAGATCCTGCGCCAGCGGCGCTTCGACACGCTCGAGCCGGACGAGCTCACTCAGCTCTACCGGCTCATGAGCCGGCTCGAGATCGCCACGCCGCGCCGCCGGACGCGCCGCGCGAAGCGCGACCGGCGCGGCGAGCGGCTGGACATGCGCCGCACGCTCCGGGGCAGCATGCGCACGGCGGGCGACCCGATCCGGCTCGCGCGCCGACGCCGCCGCGTGGTCCCACGCCGCATGGTGCTGCTCTGTGACATCTCGGGTTCGATGGAGCCCTACGCGCGGGCGTACCTGCAGTTCCTCACCTCCGCCGCGGGCAGCGGCCCGAACGCCGAGGCGTTCGTGTTCGCCACCCGCCTCACGCGCCTGACGCGTGCGCTGCGGTCGCGCAGCCCCGAGCGCGCGATCCAGCGCGCGGCCGCGGCGGCCCCCGACTGGTCGAGCGGCACGCGGATCGGCGGCGCGCTCAAGGCCTTCAACGATCGCCACGGCCGGCGCGGCATGGCGCGCGGCGCGCTCGTGGTGATCCTCTCCGACGGGTGGGAGCGCGACGACCCGGCGCTGGTGGCGCGCGAGATGGAGCGGCTCTCGCGGCTCGCCCACAGGATCGTCTGGGTGAATCCGCGCGCCGCGGCGAGCGGCTTCTCGCCGCGTGCGGGCGGGATGGCGGCGGCGCTGCCGCACTGCGACGCGCTCGTGAGCGGTCACAGCCTGGACGCGCTCGGAGAGGTGATCGACGCCATCGAGTCGGACGACTGGGCGCCGCCCGAGCCGATCGCTCGGCCGGAGGAGGAAGAGGAGTCCTGGGCCAGCGCCACGCCGGTGCAGGGCAGCTCGGTCGCCATGCCCAGCGGCTACGGGCCCACCAGGGGCCGCACGACGCCGGGTTGGGGGACCAATGGAGGCGAGTGACCGCCAGGGAAAAACCTGCATCTACCCGGGCTGCGAGCGGCCGGCGGCGCCGCCGCATCCGCTCGGGGGCCCGCAGCCGAGCTTCTGCGACCTTGAGGAGCACAACGCGCTGACCGCGCACCAGGAGCGCCAGCGCCTCGAACGAGAGGGGAAGAACAGTGGCCGATGAGGCATACCGCGCGGTCTTCCTGCGCGTCCACCCGACGGGAAAGATGGTGCTGAGCCTCACGACCGAGGCCGACGGGAACGAGGGGCGTTACGCCGAGCTGGTCGCCGGCGAGCTCGGGATCCCCGCGCTCGACGTCAAGGTGGTGCCCGCCGACACGGACCGCTTCGGGGAGGGACACGGCTTCAACACGAGCCCGTCCGCGGGCACGGTAGGGGCTGTGGTCAGCGCCGCCGGGAAGATCCGCAACAAGGCGCAGCAGCTGGCGAGCGCCGCGCTCGGCGCCCCCGCGGAGAGGCTGCGCTGGGACAACGGCGCTTTCGTTGCGGACGGCGACGGCTCCGGGACGCAGACGATCGCCGACCTCGCCCTCTACGCGCACGGCTCCGGGGCGCTTCCGCCGGGAGTCGAGGGCGGGCTCGACGCTCAGACCGTCTACCGCGACTAGGGCACGCGGGTGTCGACGGCCACCTCGACCTCGTCCGCGACCTTGAGCGTGCCGAAGAGCGCCGAGTACGGCTTCATCCCCCAGTCGGTCTGCTTCACGATCGCCGTGCCCACGAGTCCGCCGTCCGCGCCGGACACGAGCTCGAACGCGATCGGCCTGCGCTCGCCGCGCAGCTCGAGGTCGCCCTCAACGCGGATCGGATCGCCGGGCTCGAACCGCGTCGAGCGGAACTCGATCGGCGTTCCCTCGAGGACCTCGTCGTCGATCGTCTGCCGGATGCCGGCCCTGTCGTCGTCGTCCAGCGCCTGCACGCCGCCGGTGCCCTCGAGCACCCTTAGCGAGCGCGAGTCGGCTGTGAGCGTGAGCGCCGGGTCCGCCTCCGGGTCGAGCGTGGCCGACCACGACTTGACCTCGATCAGGAGATCATGCCCCGCTTTCGACGCCGCGCCGGTTCGCCCCGTGCGCACGGTCAGCCTGGCGTTCTCGGGGCCGAACGATTGCGGCATGCGTGCACACTAAGACAAGGAGAGCGATAGATGGTTGAGCTGGACCACTCCTTCACCACGGGCAAGCCGATCGACGAGGCGTGGGACGCGATCCTCGACCTCGACCGGCTGATCCCATGTGTGGAGGGAGGCCGCGTGATCGAGCGGACGAGCCCCGAGTCGGCGCGCGCCGAGATCAAGGTGAAGATGGGCGCGATGTCGATGACGTTCACGGGCACTGTCGAGGTGGTGGAGCAGGACCCGGCGGAGCACCGCGCCGTGATGCGGGTGAAGTCGAAGGAGGCCGGCGGCCAGGGTCACGCGAACGCGGACGTGACCTTCGCTCTGAACGACGGCGGCGGCACCATCCACACCGCGGCGCAGATCACCGGCAAGGCGGCCTCGATGGGCGAGGGCGTGGTCGTCAGCGTCCTGGACGGGCTGATCAAGGACTTCACCGGGAAGCTCCAGAACATCTGATGACGACCAGGACGATGCGCCACGTGCAGGAGGGCGAGGTCCCGTACGACGGCGGGACGGCGGTGCAGGACGACGCGGACCGGGTTGTCTTCCGCGGCAACGGCGAGTTCGACTACCTCTGCGCTGGGTGCGGCAACGTCCTGGCGACCGGGATGGATCCCGAGCACATGGGGCGGCGCGTGCGGATCAGATGCGGCCGCTGCCGGACGGTGAACATCGCGGCCGAGGTGCCGGTGGAGATGGCGCGCAGGAGGCGCCGGTGAGGGTCACCGGACTTGTGCTCGCCGCGGGCGGGTCCACACGGCTCGGCCGGCCGAAGCAGCTGCTCCGGTATGGCTCCGGGACGCTGCTCGACCACGTGCTCGGCACGGCACGCGGCTGCCGCTTCGACCAGCTCCTGTGCGTGATCGGGGGCGCCGCCGGCGAGGTGCGCGCGCAGGTGGACTTCTCGGACGTCGAGATCGTCGAGAACCCGGACTTCGGCGAGGGCTGCTCCTCATCGATCGCCAAGGCGCTCGACGCGGTCGATGAGCATGCGGACGTGCTGGTGCTGATGCTCGGCGACCAGCCGGGCGTCACGGCCGAGACGGTCGCCAGGCTGCTCGCGGAGCGGGGCGACGCCCCAATCGCCGCGTGCGCGTACGAGGACGGCCCCGGGCACCCGCTCGCGTTCTCGCGGAGCGTCTTCCCGGAGCTCGAGGGCCTGCACGGCGACAAGGCCGTCTGGAAGCTGCTAGACCGCCATGGCGCCGAGGCTGCGCGCGTACCGCTGCCGGGGCGCATCCCGCCGGATGTGGATACCTGGGAGGACTACGCGCAAATTGCGCGCTGAAAGCGGGTGGGGGCGACCCTCATGGGGTTTCCCGCTTATCCTCGCTAGACCAATGGCGAAGGACACCGAGAAGCTCATCCGTCAGCTGTCGTTGATCTCGTTCCTGATGGCGGAGCGAAGGCCCGTCACGGCGCTGGAGATCAAGCAGGACGTCGAGGGCTACTCGCAGATGAACGACGAGGCGTTCGCGCGCCGCTTCTACGCGGACCGCGCGGAGCTCGAGTCGCTCGGGATCCACCTGAAGGTCGACAAACCGGCCGAGGGCTACTACGAGGCGGAGAACTACTCGCTGCCGCCCGAGAACTTCTACCTCCCGGCCATCGAGTTCACGGACAAGGAGCTCGGCGCTCTCCGCACGTCGCTCTCGCTCCTCGACGGCGAGTTCGCCTACGCCGAGCCGCTGCGGCTGGCGCTCCAGCAGCTCTCGTGGGGCAAGCCGTCGCCGCTCGACGCGCCCGAGCAGCGCAGCGTCGCGCTGGCGGTGACGGCCGGAGCGGGCGGACGCGAGCTCTCCCAGCGGCTCTCGAAGGTCGAGACCGCGATCTTCCGGCGCAAGACGATCGTCTTCGACTACTACACGATCGGCCGCGACGCCCAGGAGAAGCGCAAGGTGGACCCGTACCACCTGCTCTACCGCGGCGGGCAGTTCTACCTGATCGGCTATTCCCATGAGCGCGAGGACGTGCGCGTGTTCCGGGTCTCGCGCATCCGCGGGAAGGTGGGCTACTCGTCGAAGGCGGAGCACGACTTCAGCCGTCCCGAGGACTTCGACCCGCGCGTGTACGCCACGCGCACGGATTGGCAGCTCGGCGACCCGGTCGGGCGCGCGCGCATCTGGCTGTCGGACCGGATCGACTGGCTCGCGTTGCGCCACTTCGGGCACGCCGGCGAGGTCACCGAGGCGGACGGCGGCGTCATCTTCGAGACCGACTACGCGAGCTCGCGCCAGATGTTGTCGTGGGTGCTTGGCCTGGGCGAGCAGGCGCGCATCGAGGCGCCCGAGGAGCTGGTGAGCGAGGCGCGCGAGCGGCTCGAGCTCGTCACCGAGCGGCATTCGCGCACGCCCGAGCTCGCGCGGCCCTCCCGGAAGCGCCGCCAGGCCGAGGTGGATGATGACGACGACGAGGGCCGTGAGGCGCCGATCCGGCCGGAGCGCTTCGCCAGGCTGGTCACGCTCGCGGGGATCCTCATCGAGGCCGCGCGCGAGAGCCGCAAGCTCGAGGTCGCCGAGCTGTGCAAGACGCTCCAGGTGAACGACACCGAGCTCCGTCAGGACATCGACGTGCTGAACGTCGTGAACTTCGGCGGCGGCTCGTACGTGCTCTACGCGGAGGTCCAGGGCGACCAGATCGAGGTGGACCCGGAGCCCTACGGCGACAACTTCGCGCGCCCCGCGCGGCTGCTGCCGCTCGAGGCGAAGGCGCTCGTGGCGGCGATCGACCTGATCGGGGAGCACCTGCCGGAGGGCTCGCTGGCCTCCGCGCGCCAGAAGATCGTGGATGCGCTGGGGCAGGACCCCGCCGAGGAGGGTCTCCAGATCACAACCGCGAAGGGCGACGACTCCGACGTGGCCCGCGCCGTCTCCAACGCGATCATGAAGCGGCGCCTCGTGCGGATCGAGTACTACAAGGAGAATGAGGACGAGTTCACGGAGCGGACGCTCGAGCCGTACAAGCTCGTGAACGGCCAGGAGGGCTGGTACATCCACTCCTGGGACCTCGAGAAGGACGCGCCGCGCTCGTACCGCCTGGATCGAGTCCGCGAGGTGAACATGCTCGACGAGCGGTTCGATCCGCGGCCGGGCATCGAGCCCGACGTGCACGGCTGGCTCTCCACCGGCGAGGTGGAGTCGGGCAGCACGGCGAAGATCTTGGTGTCCCCCGAGCGCGCCCGCTGGGTGCGCGAGGACCATCCGGGCTCCACGGAGCTCTCCGACGGCTCGCTCATCTTCGAGCGAACGTTCGCCTCGTACGAGTGGCTGGCCCGCGAGATCCTCAAGGAGGCCGGCGACGCCGTTGTGCTCGAGCCCGAGGAGGCTCGGCGAGCGGTGTTGGCTGCGGCCGAGCAGCTCTCGGCCGTGCCCGCGCACCCCTGACGTGCCGTCGCGGCGGGGCCAGATCGAGATGTCGGACGAGGAGGTCTCGGCCTTCCTCGACGAGCAGATGGTGATGCAGTGCGCGACGAACGGTCCACGCGGGCTTCCGCACATGGTGCCGCTGTGGTTCGTCCCCGAACTTCGGAGCTGGACCTATGCGAAGTCACAGAAGGCCAGGAACCTGGAGCGCGACCCGCGCGCGACGCTCGGCATCGAGGATGGCGTCCAGTACAACGAGCTGCGCGGGCTGATGTTCGAGTGCGACGTGCAGATCGAACGCGACCCCTCCGAGGTCGAGAAGTTCGGTCTCGAACTCTTCGCGCGCTACGCCGGGGAGCTCACCGACGAGATCCGCGCGATGGTCGCGCAGCAGGCGCAGAAGCGTGTAGGACTGACGTTCCGCCCCACTCGTACAGTCAGCTGGGACCACCGTAAGCTGCACGGCAGCTACTGATGAAGGGTTTGATCCTCTCCGGGGGCAAGGGCACACGCCTTCGCCCGCTCACCCACACGAGCGCGAAGCAGCTCGTCCCGGTCGCGAACAAGCCCGTGCTGTTCTACGGGATCGAGGCCATGGCCGAGGCCGGCATCACGGACGTCGGCATCGTCATCGCGCCCGAGACCGGCGGTGAGATCCGCGAGGCCACCGGGGACGGCTCGCGGTTCGGCGTGCGAATCGAGTTCATCGAGCAGGATGCGCCGCTCGGCCTCGCGCACGCCGTCCTCACCGCGGAGGAGTTCCTGGGCGACTCTCCGTTCGTGATGTACCTCGGCGACAACCTGCTGCGCAACGGGATCGTCGCGCTCGTGGACACCTTCCGCGACGAGCAGCCGGACGCGCTGATCCTCCTGACGCCCGTGCCGGACCCGGAGAACTACGGCGTGGCGGAGCTGGACGGCGACGACCGCGTGGCACGCCTGGTGGAGAAGCCGGA
>DASQTS010000217.1:0-6768 GCA_035641775.1 Thermoleophilaceae bacterium | reverse complement strand
GTCTATCAGCCGCCGACGTAGTCGACGTGCCACCACTCGCCGGGGCCGTGCACCTTCGTCCAGCCGTACTTCCAGCCAATCTGGTCGATGACCCAGCGCATTTCGGGGCTCTCGACATCGACTGCGGTCCCCAATTCATGCGAGGAGCTACCGGGCGGGTTGGCGGGCGCGCCATCGCCTGCGAGAAATTCGCCGTACAGCTGCAACTGTTGCTCGTACGTGCGGTATGCGGAGACCGGGCCGCCGGGGTAGATGTCATTTCCGTACGTGCTCAGTGCCTCGGCCCGCATCGCGTTCCAAGCGTCCGCGGCCGCAGGCACCAGGTGGAGCTCGCCGTACGGCGAGGGAACGTGACCCATGCCCGGGGCGGGAGCGACCGTTGTGATCGGGGTCCCCGCCTCAGGCGTGCCCGCGGTGGCGTTGGCCGGCGCCGGGCTGCTGGTCGTCGGTGGCGCCACGGCCGGCGCCCCAGATACAAGAGCCGCCGCGCCCTCCTCGACGGTCGGCACGTAGATGGTCGTCCCGACGACGAGCTGCGCGATCTCGGGCAGGCCGTTGTAGACGGCGACCGTACGCGTAGTCAAATTGTTCGCCGCCGAAATCGACCAGAGCGTCTCCCCCGGCAGCACGGTATGCGGGGCTGCCGCCGACGCGGCTGAGCTCGTGAACAGGCCCGCGCCGATCGAAACGCAAAGCCAGCGCGAGATCGCTTGAACGCGCATGAGAATTCTCCTCTGGGCGGAAACAGTGGTCGCCCACTCGTCCTTCGTTCCGTCCAGCGCCGTCCCTGCCGGGGCCGTGATCGCTGCAAGCTCCGGCCCAGCAGGTGGCATACGGCGGTCTTGCAAGCTGAGCAGAAGCGGCCCAACCTGCGCGTCGTTTACGAGCGACTAGCTCGAACCCGATACCCACCGCTAAAGCACGGTGCCTAGGATCCTCGCCCCTCGGCGGCTCCGAGTTGGGGTTTATGCCCAGGCGGTCGCGAAGTCGAGCTGTGTGGCCCACTCGGGGTGATCGATCAACGGGTTGCGGTTACCCTGCAGCTCGGCGATCGCGAAGTGCGGTGCTGCTCGTACACACGCTGATCGGCTCGTCGCCATGCCCTCGAGCAGGATCGCGAGCCGGTCGGCGGTCAGCTCCCGCGGCGTGTCGCCGCGGCGGATCCCGAGGACGTTTAGGCCACTAGGGGCCCCACCCGGGGGGCTCCGAAGGGCGCCCTTCGGCGTTGAAAGGGCGGGTTTTGCAGCACAACGAGGAGCGCGAGCGACGGGACTCGAACCCGCGACCTCCGGCGTGACAGGCCGGCGCTCTAACCAACTGAGCTACGCCCGCTAGGGACGTCCGAGCATAGCGGCCCGAGCGTACGGCCCAGCAGCTCGATGTCCTCCGGCTCGTGGGCGTATGGCATGTTGAAGATGAGCGCGTCGCAGCCGGCTTCCAGCAGCTCGCTCGCCTGCTCGGCGATGCTGTCGGGATCGCCGACGAGAAAGGTGGCGAGCCGCTCCGGCGGGATGTTCGCGCGCTCGCGCACGCGCTCGAGCTTGGCCTCCGCCTCGGCCTGCGTGGAGGCGATGATCGCGGTGCCGAGCCGGGTCTTGGTGATCTCGCCGAAGTCGCGCCCGAGCCGCTCGCAGTGGCCCTCGAGCACGCCGACGAGGTGCCTGATGCGGTTGGCGTCGCCGAAGAAGTTCGACGCGTCGGCGTACTGGGCGACCATGCGGAGCGTCTTCTTCTCGCCGCTGCCGCCGATCATGATCGGGATGTCTCCGCGGATCGGCTTCGGGTTGTTGAGCGCCTCGCGGACGGAGTGGTGCTTGCCCTCGTAGCTGGCCCTCTCCTGGGTGAACATGGCGCGGGCGATGTTGAGCGCGTCCTCGAGCCGCTCGAAGCGCTCGCCGAGAGTGCCGAAGCGGAAGTCGTAGGCGCGGTGCTCGGCCTCGAACCAGGCGGCCCCAAGACCGTGGATGGCCCGGCCGCCGGAGATCACGTCGAGCGTGGTTGTGACCTTGGCGTGGATCGTTGGGTTGCGATAGGTCACGCCCGCCACGAGCAGGCTGAGGTTGACGCGCTCGGTGCGCGCCGCGAGCGCCGAGAGGATCGTGTTCCCCTCGAGCATCCAGTTCTCGGGCGGCCCGACGCCCGGGATCTGGTGGAGGTGGTCCATGACGAGGATGGTGTCGAAGCCGGACCCCTCCGCCGTCGTGGCGATGTCGGAGAGCGTCTCGAAGAGCTCCTCCTCGCCGACTCGCGGGAAGTTGAAGTTCGGGATCTGGAGGCCGAGGCCTATGGGCGCGCGCAGCATGTGCATGAGGTTACGCTCCCGCCCGTGCAGCTCGCGGGAGCCAGGGCGCTCGTCACAGGCGCCACCGGAGGCATCGGGGCGGCGACCGCCCGCGCTCTCCACGCGCGCGGCGCGGACGTCCTCCTGACCGGCCGCCGCGAGGATGTGCTCGAGGAGCTGCGCGCCAGCCTGGGCGCGCGCGCCGAGGCGCTGCCCGAGGACCTCGCCGAGCGCGAGGGGCCGGGACGGCTGGCGGCCGCCGCCGGACAGGTCGACGTCCTGGTCGCGAACGCGGCGCTGCCGGCCAGCGGCCGGGTCGAGGACTTTGAGCCCGAGCAGATCGACCGCGCTATCGACGTGAACCTGCGCGCTCCGGTGCAGCTCACACGCGCGCTCCTGCCCGGCATGCTCGAGCGCGGCCGCGGGCACGTGGTGCTCGTGTCGTCGCTGTCGGGCAAGGCCGCCTCACCGCGGTCGGGGATCTATTCCGCCACCAAGTTCGGACTGCGCGGCTTTGCGGCGGGGCTCCGCGAGGACGTCGAGCAGCAGGGCGTCGGCGTGTCGGTCGTGTTCCCCGGGTTTGTGAGCGACGCGGGCCTGTTCGCCGACACTGGAGTGAAGCTGCCGCCCTGGGTGCGCACGCGGACTCCAGAGCAGGTGGCGGAGGCTGTGGTGCGGGCCGTCGAGCGCGACCGGCCAGAGGTCGACGTCGCGCCGCTTTCGCTCCGCCTCGGCACGCGCATCGCGGGCCTTGCACCGGTCACCGTCGCGCGCGTGCAGCGGCGGCTCGGCTCCGAGCGGATCGCCGACGCCCTGGCGGACGCGCAGCGCGACAAGCGATGACGTGGATCGCCCACGAGACGTGGTTCATCGACGAGCCGCCGACGGACTGGTCGTTCGCCTTCGAGACGGCGACGCTCGCCCTGCTCGGGCTGGCGGTGGTCGTGACGCTCGCCGTTCGCCTGATCGCGACGCGCTTTCCCGGCGTGGATATCCCGTTCATCGGCCAGATGGCGCCGTACATGCCGTTCGCCGCCCGCATCCACCTGGCGGTGTCGCTGATCGGGCTGTTGTCGCTCGGCTACTACCTGTCGCCGAGCATGGATCTACAGGCGAACGTGGCGGGGTTCGTGCTCGGCGCGGTGATGGTCGTCGTGGCGATCACGATGGCGAGCGGGTGGCATGCCCGGGAGGGCGCGCTCCTGCTGGTGGCGGCGGGCATCATCGGGATGATCGAGTTCGATGTTTCGGCGGTGATCCAGCGCGCCGACATGCTCGGCCTCGCGCTGTTCGTGCTGGTCGCCGGTCCCGGCCGCTGGTCGGCCGACTTCGAGCTCCGGCGCGTGACCGACCCGTCGCCCGAGGCCCAGGCGCTCGCGCTGCTCCTCCTCAGGGTCGCGGCCGGCACGGCGCTCATCGTCGTGGCGTTCGTGGAGAAGCTCGCCAACCCGGACATGGCGCTCCACTTCCTGGCCGAATACCCGCACTTCAACGTCGCGCAGGAGATCGGCATCGGCATGAGCGACCTGGAGTTCACGCGCGTCGCCGGGGCGACCGAGGTGCTCTTCGGCCTGCTCCTCATAAGCGGCGCGCTGCCGCAGGCGATCGTCGTGATCGCCGGGATCCCCTTCAACGCCACGCTGTACTTCTTCGGCAACATGGAGCTCGTGGGCCATCTGCCGGTCTACGCGACGATGCTGATCCTGCTCGTCTACGGATCCGACCCGCGGCTGAGGCCGGCGACCTCGGCCTTTCGGCCCTTACATCACCGGGCGTTGCGCTGAGCTGTCCGGCTCGAGGCGGTCGTCCTCGAGGTCCAGCGCCACGCGCACGATGCGTGCCTGCTCTCGCTTGTGCGCCGCGGAGTAGCCTTCGCCGGTCGCGGCGCGCAGCTGGCGGCCGACGTAGTCGTACGACATCCGCTCGGGGAGGATCTTCGCCATGCGGCGCCGCATGAACGCGCGCGGGCCCATGTTGCGCGGCTCCTCCTGCACCCACGCCACGCGCTCGAGGTTCGGGTAGCTCTCCATGAGCTGCACGAGGTCCTCCTCGGGGAACGGATATAGCAGCTCGACGCGAGCGACCGCGATGTGCCCGGCGGCGTCGCGCTCCTCGTGGCCGGCGATGTCGTAGTAGATCTTGCCCGAGCAGAGCACGAGCTTGGTCACGGCCTCGCGGCCGCCGCCTGCGAAGCACGGGTCGTCGATCACGCGCTCGAAGTGGCCCTCCGAGAGCTCTTCGAGCGTGGACGCCGCGGTGGGCAGCCGCAGCAGGCTCTTCGGCGTCATCACGATCAGCGGCCGAGGCTTCGACACCAGCGCCTGGCGACGCAGCAGGTGGAAGTACTGGGCCGGCGTGGTGCAGTTCGCCACCCGGATGTTGCCCTCGGCGGCCGCCTGCAGGAAGCGCTCCACGCGCCCGCTCGAGTGCTCCGGCCCCGAGCCCTCGTAGCCGTGTGGCAGCAGCAGCGTGAGCCGCGAGGTCTGGCCCCACTTGGCGAGGCCTGACACGAGGAACTGGTCGATGATCACCTGCGCGCCGTTCACGAAGTCGCCGAACTGCGCCTCCCAGAGCACGAGCGCGTCTGGGGCCTGCACGCTGTAGCCGTACTCGAAGCCCATGCAGGCCTGCTCGGACAGCGGGCTGTTGTGGAGCTCGAAGGGAGCGTTGGCGTCGCGCAGGTGCTGGAGCGGGTTGTAAGGCTCGCCGGTCTTGGCGTCGTGGAGCACGGCGTGGCGCTGGCTGAACGTGCCGCGCTCGGTGTCCTGGCCCGTGAGGCGCACCGGCACGCCGAGCGCGAGCAGCGACCCGATCGCGAGCGACTCCGCGTGCGCCCAGTCGATCGGCCCGCCGGCGGCGAGGGCTTCGCGGCGGCGCTCGAGGAAGGGGCGGAGCTTCCGGTGCATCTCGAAGCCCTCGGGGAGGTGCAGCAGCTGCTCGCCAAGCGAGCGAAGTGTGTCGGCCGGGACTGTCGTCCGCGGTTCGCGGCTCATCGTACGGTCGAGCTCGTGCGTGCCCGTGTCGGGCGGAGCGCCGATCGACTCCTTCAGCTCGGCGTGAGCCGCCGCAACCCGCTCGTAGGCCTCGGTGGCCATGCGGTCGGCCTCCTCCTGGGTCACGACGCCGTCCGCGACCAGCTGGTCCGCGTAGCGCTTGCGCACGGGCGGGTGGTTCTTGATCGACTGGTACATCTGCGGCTGCGTGTACGCAGGCTCGTCGGTCTCGTTGTGGCCGAAGCGGCGGTAGCCGATCAGGTCGATCAGAGCGTCGCGGCCGAACGTCTCGCGGAAGGCGTGCGCGAGCCGGGTGGCGGCGATGCACGCCTCAACGTCGTCGGCGTTCACGTGAATGATCGGCATGTCGAAGCCCTTGGCAGGGTCCGACGCGTAGCGCGTGGAGCGGCTCTCGTGCGGGTCGGTCGTGAAGCCGAGCTGGTTGTTCGCGATCAGGTGGATCGTGCCGCCGGTGGAGTAGCCCGGCAGCGCCTGGAGGTTGAGCGTCTCGGAGACGATGCCCTGGCCGGGAAATGCGGCATCGCCGTGGATCAGCACGGGCACCACGGCGGCCGGGTCGTGCGCGAGCTCGCGCGCCTTGCGGGTCGTCTGGTCGGCGCGGGCGCGGCCCTCGATCACCGGGTTCACGTACTCGAGGTGGCTCGGGTTGGGCGACAGCGTGACGGTCACGCTGCGCCCGGCATGGGTCGCGTAGGTGCCGCTCGCGCCATAGTGGTACTTCACGTCGCCGGTGCCGCCCTCGGGCGCCGCGGTCTCGACGGCCGTGGTCTGCTCGCCCTCGAACTCAGCGAGGATCGCGGCGTAGGGACGCCCGACCGTGTGCGCCAGCACGTTGAGGCGGCCGCGATGCGCCATGCCGAGCACGATCTCGCGCGCGCCCGCGCCGGCGGCCAGCTCGATCGTCTCGTCGAGCATCGGCACGACCGCGTCGAGCCCCTCGATCGAGAACTGCTTCTTTCCGAGGAATGCCTTGTGGAGGTAGTTCTCGAGCGCCTCCACCTCCGCCAGCCGCTGGAGCAGCCGGCGACGCTCGTCGGCGTCGTGCTCCTGCCTGTAGGTGCCCGACTCGATCGCCTGTCGCAGCCAGACGCGCTGCTCGTGGTCCGAGATGTGCTCGATTTCGTAGGCAATCGTGCCGGTGTAGGTCTGGCGCAGGTGCGGCAGCGCGTCCGCGAACGTCTCGCCCGGCACGGCCACACGGAGCACCGAGGCGGGGATGCGGCGCATGAGCTCCTCGTTCAGGGCGACGGTAGCCGGCTCGAGCGCCGGGTCGCCGACCGGCTCGGATCCCAGCGGGTCGAGCCGTGCCGCGAGGTGCCCGTGCATGCGGTGGGCCTTCACGAGCGAGGTGGCAGCCTGGACGGCGTGGAGCAAAGACGCGTCCGCATCCGGCGCGCTCGCGGCGGCGGGCGTGGGCGCCGGTACCGGCTCGGCAGCGGTGGCCGGCGCGACGTCTGCCTGCGCGGGCTCGGC
>DASQTS010000216.1:0-2561 GCA_035641775.1 Thermoleophilaceae bacterium | reverse complement strand
GCCCCTTTCTCGTCCGCACGCCGTTTCCGCTTGACACCCCCGCGCACGCGGCGATAGCCTGCACACGATTGCAGCAAACGTTTGCAATGCGTCCCGCGCGCGGAGGAGGGCACACATGAAGAGGCTTCGTTGGCTGGTACTCGCGCTGTTTGCCGTGGCCGCGCTCGCCGTGGCCGGATGCGGCGGTGACGACGACGATGGCGGCGGTGGTGGCGGTGGTGGTGCCAGCGGCGAGCCGATCAAGATCGGCGCCTCGCTCCCGCTCACCGGCGAGTTCTCGGAGCCCGGAAAGGCGGCACGCCAGGGCTACAAGGTCTGGGAGTCGATGGTGAACGCCGAAGGCGGCCTGATCGACGGGCGCCCGGTTGAGATCGTCATCAAGGACGACCAGTCGAATCAGAACACGGTCGTGGCCGACTACAACGCGCTGATCAGCCGCGACCAGGTGGATCTGCTGCTGGGCACGTTCTCCTCCCTGCTGAACCTGCCGGCCTCCACGGTGGCGGAGCGCAACCGGATGCTCTACGTCGAGCCCGCCGGCGGGGCGCCGGAGCTCTTCGACCGCGGCTTCAAGTACCTGTTCTTCGCACAGCAGGCGACCGCTGACCACCAGGGCGACCTGTGGGCGCAGTGGGTAACCGAGCTGCCGGAGAACGAGCGCCCGAAGACCGCCGCTTACCCGACGCTCGACGACCCGTTCGCGCGCCCGGCGCTCGAGGGGATCGAGAAGATCCTCAGCGACGCCGGTATCCAGACCGTCTACAAGGAGACGTACACCATCGACAACCCGAACCTCGACGGCATCGCGAGCGCGCTGAAGGCGCGCAACCCGGACGTGGTCGTGCACGGGGCGACCTTCGAGGACGGGGTGAGCTTCGTGCGCGCCCTGCGCAGAGCGAACTTCACTCCGAAGATGCTCTACCAGACGAGCGCGCCCTCGTTCGGGGACCAGTACTCCGGTGCGCTCGGCAAGCAGACCACCGAGGGCATCTTCTACGGCGTGAGCCACACGAAGGAGGCCTCGACGCCGGGCAACGAGGAGTTCGTCGCGAAGTACCGCGAGATGTTCGGCGGTGAGGAGGTGCCCGAGGACGCCGCCGACGCCTACGCTACGGCCGAGGTGCTCCAAGCGGCCGTGAAGGGCGTCGGGACGATCGAGCGCGAGCGCCAGCTCGAGCTCGCCGACTGGCTCCGTGAGAACGAGGTCGACACGATCCTCGGGCCGCTCCGCTGGGACGAGGCCGGCCGCCCGCAGGGCGAGTTCCTCGTCGGCCAGTGGCAGAAGGGCGTGCCGGAGATCGTCCTGCCCGAGGAAGCCGCCACGACAGAGGAGATCCTCCCGGAGTGGCAGCCCGAGGGCGCCGGGTAGCCCGGGGCAGGAGGCCGGTTCCCGGGTAGGTAGAACAGGCAGTGACGGAGTTCCTTCAGGCCCTGATCCTCGGCCTGCTGATCGGCGGCGTGTATGCCCTGCTCGCCGCCGGGCTCACGCTGATCTTCGGCGTGATGAACGTGATCAACATCGCGCACGGGGCGTTCCTGATCCTTGCGGCGTTCATCACCTGGTCGCTGTGGCGTGAGACCGGGCTCGATCCGCTCGCGGCGATCGTCGTGCTCACGCCGGTCATGTTCGTCCTGGGCTGGCTGATCTACACCGCCACGATCCGCCCGATACGGACCGCGCCGCCCGCCGCCTCGGTGCTCCTGACGTTCGGTCTCGCGCTGTTCCTCGAGGGGATCATGGGCGTGATCTGGGGCAACACGTCGCACTCCGTGCGTCCGGCCTATTTCGACCAGAGCTTCGAGCTCGGTGACATCTTCCTGCCGAAGGCGCAGGTCTACGGGGGGCTCGTGGCGATCGTCGTGCTCGCCTCGCTGTACCTCGTGCTCACCCGCAGCTGGCTCGGGCGCGCGATCCGGGCCAGCGCCGTGAACCCGCAGGGCGCCGAGCTGGTCGGTGTGAAGGTCGCTTCCGTGGCCGCGCTCACGTTCGCGATCGGAGTGGCGAGCGCCGGCGCGGGAGGGGCGATCGCGAGCGTGCTCTACCCGTTCCTCCCCGGCTCGCACTACCAGTGGATCGCGCGCCTGCTCGGGATCATCGTCCTCGGCGGGATGGGGAGCCTGCCCGGCGCGGTCATCGGCGCGCTCTGCCTCGGCGTGGCCGAGCTCATGACCGTGACCTACGTCGGCCCGGAGTGGGCGACCGGCGTGCCGTACGCGTTCGTGTTCGTCGTGCTCCTACTGCGTCCCCAGGGGATCCTCGGCACGCGCCTGCGACAGGACGTGGCGACGGCATGACGGACGCACCCGCTGCCGCCGAGGGGACGCTCACGGGCGGCGGCGCTGCTCCGTCCAGCTCCCCGCGAGCGGCGCTGCGTTCCCCGTGGACGGCCCTGGTCGTCGTGCCGACTCTGCTGCTCGCGCTCTTCCCGGTCCTGTCCGACGACCTCTACTACCAGAACATGTTCATCCTCTCGATGGTCTTCGCCATCGGGGCGGTCGGGCTGAACATCATCACCGGCTACGCCGGCTACATCTCGCTCGGCCAGGGCGCCTTCATCGGC
>DASQTS010000215.1:0-3629 GCA_035641775.1 Thermoleophilaceae bacterium | reverse complement strand
ACACGCCGGCGCTCCAGCGCTCGTGCAGGGTGCGGGCGCCCACGCCGAGCGGCGTGACGGCGCCCACGCCGGTGATGACGACCGAACGGGTCATCCGAGCTTCGACATCACCAGGTCGACGGCCTTGCGGACGGTGTCCACACCCTCCATGTCCTCGCCCTTGAGCTGCACGCCGTACTCGTCCTCGACGATCTGCGCGAGCTCCACGAGGTCAAGGGAGTCGATGTCGAGCGACTCGAAGGTGGCGTCGGGCTCGATGGCGCTCGGCTCGGCGCCGAACTCCTCGAGCGCGGTGAACACCCGGCTCTCGATCTCCTCGCGTGTTGCAGTGGCTGCCATGTGGTCCTTTCTCCTCTTCGTTTCCTTTACGCGGTAAGTCCGCCGTCGACGGTAAGGCACACGCCCGTTACGTACGCGGCGCCGTCAGATGCCAGGAAGCGCACGCACTCCGCCACGTCCTCCGGCGTGCCCGCCCGGCGGGCCGGCACCAGCTCGAGCAGGTTGTCTCCTACGCCCTCGCTCATGTCGGTCTCGATGAGCCCGGGGGCGACGGCGTTCACGGTCACTCCCCGGCGCGCGACCTCGGCGGCCACGGTCTTCGTCATCGCGACGAGACCGGCCTTCGATGCCGCGTAGTTCGCCTGCCCCGCGTTGCCCTTCACCGCCCCGACTATGGACGCGATGTTCACCACGCGCCCGTAGCGGCTGCGGATCATCGGCCTGAGCGCGCGGCGGGTGAGGCGGAACGCGGCCGACAGGTTCGTGTCGATCACGCTGTTCCAATCCTCGTCATCGATCATCGGAGCGAGGCCGTCGGCGCGCACGCCCGCGTTGTTGACGAGCACGAGCACGGGGCCGAACTCCTCCTCGAGCGCCTCGAAGAGCGCGTCCGCGGTCGCGGGGTCGGACACGTCGCCCTTCAACGCCTTCGCGCGCCCGCCGGCCCGGGTGATCTCCTCGACCACGGCGTTCGCGGCGTTCTCGTCGCTACGGAAGTTCACACCCACGGGCCAGCCCTCCCGGGCGAGCGCCTTGGCGATCGCAGCGCCGATCCCGCGCGATGCTCCTGTGACGAGTGCGCTGCCGTCCGGTCGACCATTCATGCCGCCCATTCGATCACGCCTGCGCCCCAGGTGAAGCCCGCGCCGAACGCCGAGAGCAAAACCGTCATGCCGGGCTGGAGCAGCCCGCGCTCGCGGGCGTCGGCCAGAGCGATCGGCAGAGTGGCCGAGCTGGTGTTCCCGAAGCGGTCGATCGAGTTGACCACCTTGGCGTCGTCGAGGCCCAGGCGCTCGCCCACGGCGGCGAGGATGCGCGCGTTCGCCTGGTGGTACACGAACAGGTCCACGTCGTCGAGCTCGACTCCGGCGCGGCGCGTGGCCTCGAGCGTCGCCTCGGACATCCGCAGCACCGCCGCCTTGAAGGTGTCGTGCCCCTGCATCTGGATGATCTGCTCCTCGCGGCTCGCCCGAATCGAGTCCCCGCCGCGGCCGTCCGACCGCAGCACGATGGGGCCGATCGAGCCCTGGCCCTCGGCGGCGGCCGTCACGACCGCCGCGCCGGCGCCGTCGGCGAACAGCGCCGACGTCCCGCGGTCGGCGGGGTCGATGAAGCGACTCAACACCTCGGCGCCGATCACGAGCACGTTGTCGCAACGGCCGGACTCGATCTGGGCCGACGCGAGGTCGAGCGCCGACAGAAACCCCGTGCAGGCGGCGCCCAGGTCCATCGCGCCCGCGTGCGTGGCTCCGAGCTCGGTGGCCACGAGTGGGGCCGCGTTCGGGAGGAGCTCGTCGGCCGCGACCGTGGCCACGAGCACGAGGTCCACGTCCTCCGGCGCGACGCGAGCCTCCTCGAGCGCACGGCGGCCGGCGGTCGCGGCCAGGTGCTGGAGCAGCTCGCCGTCGCCGACGTGGCGGCGCTCGTGCACCCCGGTGCGGTGGACTATCCACTGCTCCGTTACCCCGGCGCCCTCCGCGATGGTCGCGTTCGTGACCACGCGCTCCGGCACCGCAATGGAGACGGACGCCAGGGCGGCCGCGCGCTGTTGGCGGTCCCACGGCATGGGGGTCGCCGTCGCCGCCGCTGCGGGGTCGGAGGCGGCGGCATCGCGCACGGCCGCCCTCGCGTCCGGCCAGAGAAGATCGGGGCTACGCACCGGCGGCCTCCCGCGCGAGGGACTTCTTCACGAGGTTCGTGAGGACGGTGCCCGGGCCGGTCTCGACGAACTCGGTCACGCCCTTCTCCTCCAGGGCGCGGACCACATCGAGCCAGCGCACCGGCTCCGTCAGAGCGTGGACGAGGAGCCCGCGCACATCGTCGAAAGGCCCCGCCGTGACGCACGACAGTACGGGCACGCGCGGCTCGCCTATCTCAACCGCCTCCACGACGGCCCGGAACGGCTCGACCGCGGGCTCCATGAGCGGGGAGTGGAAGGCACCCGCCACCGGGAGCCGCTTGCCGCGAACGCCGCGCTCCTGGAGCTTGGCCTCCGCGTCGTCGAGCGCGGAGACGGCGCCCGAGAGGACGAGCTGGTCGGGCGCGTTGTCGTTGGCGATCGCCACTCCCGTCTCGGCACCCACCTCGGCGATCGCGTCACGCGCGTCCTCACCGCGGGCGCGGACGGCGGTCATGCCGCCGTCGCCGGTCTCCTCTGCGGCCTCCTGCATGAAGCGGCCGCGAGCGGTGACGAGCCGGAGGCCGTCCTCTTCCCCGATCGCCCCGGCGGCGACCAGCGCGGTGATCTCGCCGAGCGAATGGCCCGCCATCACATCGGCCTCGGTGCCGAGCTCCCGGTAGCCGGCGAGCGCCGCGCAGAAGATCGCAGGCTGCGCCCAGCGGGTGCCGTCGGCGGCGCGCTCGAACAGGTCCTCGCCGGCCTCCGCGAGCGCGAGCTCGAGGAGATCCGGGCGTGCGCGCTCGACGGTTTCCCGCATGTCGGCGGTCTGGCTGCCCTGCCCAGGAAAGAGCAGCGCAGTCTGTGGGTCGCGAGCCATACACGAACCTTCTCTGCTGCGGGCGGTCCGTTAGCCGGGCCGGACACAGTACCCCCCGGTCGGGGGGGTACCTTCCCCCGATGCTCCGTCTGTACAGAGCCCCCTTTTCGACCAACGTCGAGCGCGTCGCGCTCGCGCTTGCCCACAAGGGCCTCGGGGTCGAGTCGGTGGTGATCTCTTACGAGGACCGCTCGCCCGTCGTCGAGGTGAGCGGCCAGGGGCTGGTGCCCGTCCTGGTGGACGGCGACGAGGTGATCCCGGACTCCACGCGGATCCTTCGCTACCTCGAGCAGAAGTGGCCCGATCCCGCGCTGTTCCCGCGCGACGATGCCCGGCGCGCGGAGCTCGACGTGTTCCTCGACTGGTTCGACGAGGTCTGGAAGGTCGCGCCGAACGCGATGGAGGACGAGCTCGAGCGTGAGGACCCGGACGAGGATGTGGTGCGCGCCCACCGCGCGTCCATGCGAGCATCGCTGGACCGCTTCGAGGAACTCCTCGACGGCCGCGACCACCTCTTCGGCGACGGCTTCTCGGCCGCCGACTGCGCGGCCTTCCCGTTCCTGAAGTACGGCGCGGGCCTGCGCGACCCGGCCGACGACGAGCTCTTCCACCGCATCCTCGAAGAGCACCTCG
>DASQTS010000214.1:0-2646 GCA_035641775.1 Thermoleophilaceae bacterium | reverse complement strand
CGGCGCCTCACGGCCCGAGCGCACGCCCAAGCGAGATGAGCCCGAACGCGACCAGCTGGATGCCGACCAACAGGCCGATCGCCCAGTCCGCCGAGCTCGGCAGCTCGGTGGCGATCAACAGGCCGAGGACGAGCGATGTCGCGCCCGCGAAGATCGTGTACCCGGCTCCCTCGCTCCCGCGCCCGGTGAACCCGGCCACGATCTGCCCGAAGCCAACCGCCACAAGCCAGATGACGAGGATCACCGTGAGTGTGAAGGCGCCCTCGAGGGGCGACACGAGCAGGTAAATCCCCGCCGCCAGCGTGAGAAGCGCCGCGAAGCCCCCCAGCAGCTTCCAGCGGCGGCCTTCCGCCGCGAGTGCGCCGAGCCCGAGCGCGCCGCCGGCCGCCACGAGCACGATGCCGGTGAAGATCGCGATGCCGACGGATGCGACGGCAGGGACGATGATCGCGACGATCCCTGCGGCGATCGTCGCGATCGCCCCGATGATCAGTGGTGTCCGCCGTGGCGCGGGCCGCTCGCCCCGTACGCGCTCCCAGGCCTCGTCGTCAGGCTGGTCCCGCCACTCCGGGGCTGCGCCGGTGTCGTTTGGTGCCGGGCCCCTCGTCACTCCTGAGAGGGTGAGATTGCGGCCGCTAAGGCGCAAGCACGCCCGCCGGTGTCTGGTGGTGTGGCGTGCACCCCACCCTGGCCGTGTCGAACGACCGTCTTCGGCACCGTGCCCGTGCTCGCTCAGACCTCGCTGTGAGTCTCGCCCTGGGCGGAGGAGTGCGCCTTCCACACCGCGCGCAGGGTGCGCGTCGAAAGCTCCTGCTTCCGAAGTTGTGCCGGCGCGCCGACCGATCTGATCGAGGCCGGCAGCTCCGGCACCGGGTCGACTGAGATCAGCAGGATGACGGCGGTTGGATCCAGCTCCGAGAGGCGCCGCGCGGTCTCGAGGCCGTCCATCCCCGGCATCCGGACGTCTACGAGCATGAGGTCCGGGCGCAGTTCGGAGGCGAGCTCCACAGCCTCCTGCCCCGAAGCCGCCTCGCCGACCTGCTCGAACCCCGGCGTCGCAGCGATCAGGCTGCGCGCCGTTCGGCGAAAGACGGCCTGATCGTCGACCGCTAGGACCGTCACGGGCCTGCGCGCTTTGCCCTCCACGACGTCGGCCGGGCGGCTTACCTGGCCGCCGGAACGCTCAGCGCCCTCAGCTCTTTGAGCGTGCCGAGAACGTTTCCCGCCGCCTCGACATCGTCGTGTGCGACGGCGATGAGATTGCTCACCGGATGCTCCTTTCCTGAGGGTGGAACCGTCGTGCAACCGTGCCTTCGTAACGGGCACCCGGCAAGGGGACGGCCCACCCGATCCAGGGCGTGCGCGCACTAAGATGCTGTTGACGCCCGTCCAGGGTCGCGCGGATAATCCCGCCGGTGACCACGGACGGGCCGATCCGAGTCATCCTGGCGGACGACAGCTATCTGGTGAGAGAGGCGGTCACGCATGTGCTCGCAACCTCCGATCGGATCGAGCTGGTCGCAGCCTGCGCGGACCGCGACTCCCTTCTCCGGGCCATCGAGGACGGGGCCCCCGATGTGGTCGTGACCGACATCCGCATGCCGCCCGGCAACGCGGACGAAGGCCTCCAGGTGGCGGCCCGCCTCCGCGAGACGCGCCCTGACGTGGGGGTGGTGGTGCTGTCGCAGTACGCAGAGCCGCGCTATGGCCTTGCCCTGCTCGAGACTGGATCGGACGGGCGCGCATATCTGCTGAAGGAGCGCATACAGCACGGCGGCCAGCTCGTCGGCGCGATCGAGGCAGTGGCGCAGGGCGGCTCGATGATCGACGCCAAGGTGGTCGAGGAGCTCGTCTCGGCGAAGAACCGAGCCGAGCGCTCGCCACTCGCCGAACTGACCCCGCGGGAGCTCGAGATCCTGTCGTTCGTGGCGCGCGGGCACGACAACCAGGCGATCGCCGACGAGCTGGTGCTGACAAAACGGGCTGTGGAGAAGCACATCAACGCGATCTTCCTGAAGCTCGGCCTCACCTACGCGGCGGACGTGAGCCGCCGCGTCAAAGCGGCGCTCATCTACCTGGCCGATCACGACGGCGTCTGAGCGTCCGGCTGGGCCGATTTCCCTGCCCAGGTGATGTGGACCCCACCCGCGGAGGCTGGCACCCCGGTTTGTCGCACGACGACCGGTCGGGGACAGTCGTACGGAGCGATACGCATCGACCAGGAAGGACGAGCTATGGCACAACCCACCCCAGCCCCCGCGACGGCTCACCGGGATAGGGAGGGAGAAGGATGGCTGACGTTCGCCGCAGTCCTGCTCCTGCTTGCCGGCTGCTTGAACACGCTGTACGGAATTGCCGCCCTGGTGAACGACGACTACTTCGCCGTTGATGAGTTGCTGTTCGGCGATCTCTCGCTGTGGGGGGTGATCTATCTCGGGTTCGCGGTAGCGCAGATCGCCGCGGCCCTGCTGATCATGAGCCGAAGCGCCGCCGGTGCCCTATTGGGCATCGCGCTCGTGGGCGTCCACTCGATCGGCGTCATGATGTCAATCGGCGCGTACCCGGTCTGGTCGGTGATTTTGCTGGTGATCGACGGCGTGATCATCTACGGCCTGACGGTCTACGGCCTGGTCGAGGACTGAGCGC
>DASQTS010000213.1:0-2819 GCA_035641775.1 Thermoleophilaceae bacterium | reverse complement strand
CGGCACCCCGTGGCCGCTGCCCCCCAAGCGCACGCCCACGACGTACGCGCTCGACGAGGGCGGCGACCGCCACTTCGGCACGCAGGTGACCGCGCTGCGCGGGCTCGACGGCCGCGTGACCGGCGTGATGGGCCGCCGCGTCGAGGGCACCTCCTCGCGCGACCTCCACGCGATCCCGGGGAGCGAGTTCGAGGAGCGCGCGGACCTCGTGCTGGTCGCGATCGGCTTCGACCATCCCGAGCACGAGGGCGCGGTGGAGCAGCTGCGGCTCGACCTCGACAAGCGAGGGAACGTGAAGGCGCCCGTGTACGGCACGAAGGTCGAGGGCGTGTTCGCCTGCGGCGACGCGCGCACCGGCCAGTCGCTCGTCGTGACCGCGATCGCGGAGGGGCGCCGCTGCGCCCGCGTCGTCGACCAGTACCTCGGCGGCTCCGGCGAGGTCCGCCGGGTCAGCGCCGAGGCGATGTTCGCCTACGAGGACGGCGATCCGCACTCACTCCGCCATCAGGCCGAGATCGCCCGGACCGTGACCGTGGGCGAGGCATTCTGGACCGGCCCGCGCGACGAGCGCTAGCACCAGTCCGGTAGTGCGGTTAGGGTCGGCGGATGCTCACACGACGCCGACTCGCACTTGCCGTTGCCGCAGTGTCCATCGCCGGCCTGGCCCTGGCCGCGATCGCCAGCGGCGGGAAGTCGCCCACTGGGGGAGCCGGGCTCTATCCGGACCTGCAGACCGCGGCGCCCCACCACTTCACGGTTCAGAACACGCAGCAGCACGAATACCTGCGCTTCTCGAACCTGATCGTGAACCTGGGCGCCGGTGACCTGCGCCTCCGGCCTGAGCACGACCTCGCGACCAACACCACGACGGGGTACCAGGAGATCTTCGACGCGAGCGGCAACATGGTCGTGAACAAGCCGGTGAGCGAGTTCGTCTTCCACCCGGCGCACAACCACTGGCACCTAGACCAGGTCGCGCTGTTCGAGATCCGCACCGCGAACGACGACGGTCGCGGGGGGAACATTGGGCCGGTCTTCTCGGGGGAGTCCCAGAAGACGACGTTCTGCCTGATCGACGTGATCCAGGTCGACACCAACTCGCCCACCACCGACCGCACCTACTGGGACTGCTTCCCGGACGCCCATCAGGGCATCTCCGCGGGCTGGGGTGACCAGTACCACCACGCGACTACCGGCCAGGAGCTCGAGATCACCGACGCGAAGCCGGGCGCCTACTACCTCGTCTCGACGGCGAACGAGGAGCAGGCGTTCCTCGAGTCGGACTACACGAACAACACCGCGTGGACGAGCTTCAAGGTCACGCGCGACAGCAAGGGCAACGCCAAGGTCGCCGAGGTCGCGAAGAGCCCGTGCTCGGGCGACATGTGCGGCATCCAGCTCCCGAACCGCTGACCCGGGCGTTCGTAACAGGCGGGTCTGGCTTCATCGGAGGCGCTCTCATCGAGCGCCTCCGCTCTGAGGGCTGGGACGTGTGCGCGCTCGCCCGCTCGGAACGCGCCGCATCCGCCGTCCGCGATCGCGGCGCGGAGCCGGTCATGGGCGACCTCGACCACCTCGACATCAAGGACTGCGAGGTGGCCTTTCATGCCGCCGCGAAGGTCGAGGACTTCGGCGATCCCGCGGATTTCGAGCGGGTCAACGTGCAGGGGACGCGGAACGTGGTGGCCGCCTGCAGGGCCGGGGGCGTGCGGCGATTGGTGCATGTAAGCACCGAGGCTGCTCTGATGGCCGGGCAGCCATTGGTGCGGGTGGACGAGAGCGCCCCGCTGAGGCCGGACTCGCCGGCGCTGTACTCGTCGTCGAAGGCAAAGGCGGAAGAGATCGTCCGCGGGGCCGACCTGGAGACCGTGATCGTGCGGCCCCGCTTCGTGTGGGGCAAGGGCGACACGACGCTGCTGCCCGCGCTCATCGAGATGGTCCGCTCAGGCCGCTTTCGCTGGGTCGGCGGCGGGCGCCAGCTCACCGCGACCACGCACGTGGACAACACCGTCGAGGGGCTGTGGCTCGCCGCCACGCGCGACCCGGCCGAAGGCGTCTACTTCGTCACCGACGGAGAGCCGGTGGTCTTCCGCGAGTTCCTCACCCGGATGCTCGGAACGCAGGGCGTGGCGATCCCCGACAAGTCGGTGCCGGCGGGCGTGGCACGCGCCGCGGCGGCCATGGCCGAGCGTACCTGGCGGCTGCTCCGGCGCCCGGGTTCGCCGCCGCTCACACGCTTCGCCGTGTGGGTCTCCTCGCACGAGTGCACGATCGACATCTCACGCGCGGAGCGCGAGCTGGGCTACCGCCCGGTGACCTCCCGGGAGGCGGGGCTGGAAGAGCTCAGCCGGCCGTAGCCGTGGTGCTGGCGCCGTCACGCGCGCCGACGACCGTCACGAAGAACAGGGTGAAGCGCCCGATCGAGATCTCGTCGCCGTCCTCGAGCTCCGCCAGCTCGACGCGGTCGCCGTTCCGGAACACGCCGTTCAGGCTGCGGTCGTCGAGGATGCGCGCGCCCGCGTCGTCGCGGTAGAGCAGCGCGTGGCGGCGCGACACCGTGGGGTCGTCGAAGCGCACGTGCGCGGAGAGGCTACGGCCGATCCGCGTCCACCCGTCCTGCAGCGGGAAGACGCGGACGCGTTCGTCGTCCTCGAACGCGAGGTAGTCGCCGTCGCGCGCGAGCGCCTCGCGCGCCTCCGCCAGCCAGTCGGGCGCGCCCTCCGTTCCATGTCGCAGCGGCCGCCGGATCGACTCGCCGAAGAGCGAGGCGCGGCGGAAGCTCTCGCCTCCGCACTCGGGGCAGGACGGGACCGTGTCAC
>DASQTS010000212.1:0-2367 GCA_035641775.1 Thermoleophilaceae bacterium | reverse complement strand
CGGCGACTTCGGCGGCGGCGGCGACTTCTAGGCGGCCGCGCGCGCGCCGGCGGAGCCGGCCAGGAACTTCCTGATCGCCGCGTGCGTCTCGCGCGGCCGCTCTACCTGCGGCACGTGCCCGCAGCGGAGCTCCACGTGCTTGGCGCGCGGCAGCGCCTTCTCGACGTGCTTCATGAAGCCGATCGGGACGAGCGTGTCGTGCCGTCCCCAGACGAACAGCGAGTCGCACTCGAGCGACTTCAGGCGTGTCCAGAAGCCCTGGGCGCCGTGTGGCTCGTCGAGGTAGATGTTGCGGGCGGCCGCGTAGAAGGCGGCTCGGCCGCGGCGCGTCAGGTAGGCACGCAGGAATTCGTCGATGCCGGCCGCGGTCCAGCCGCCGTCTCCGGAGGGCACGAGCGAGCGCACGATTGCCTCGACGATCGGGCGCGGGGCCGGCTGGATCACGCCGAGCTCCGGGCGCAGCGCACGCAGGAACGGCGCCCAGGGGCGCGGCCGCAGCCACGCGAGTGCTGGGCTCAGGAGGAGCAGGCTGCCGGTGCGGACCCGCTCGGTGAGCCCGGCCTCGATAGCCACTCGCCCGCCCATGCTGTTGCCGGCGATGTGGGCGTGTTCGATGCCGAGCCCGTCCATCGCGGCGAACACGGAGGGGGCGAACCAGGGCGCGTCGTACGGTGCGCCGATGGGCTTGTCGGACTCGCCGAAGCCCGGAAGGTCGAGCGCCACGACGCGGTAGTCGTCGGCCAGCGCGTTGACCGTGGGCATGAAGGAGGCCTTGGTCCCGCCGAGGCCGTGCACGCACACGATCGTCTCGGGGCCGGTGCCCGCGGACAGCACGGAGATCGAGCCGTAGCCGCGCGTGCGCACCTGGCCGAACTCGAGCCGCCCGGGCTCGTTGGACCCACTCGTCGCGGCCAGGAAGCCGACGCCGACGTGCAGGCTGCCGCGGATCTTCAGGCGACCCGCGCGGAAGGCCTGCATTCCCGCGCGATGGTCCTCAGCGATCCGCCTCCAGGCGGCCGCGTCCGCTGCGAGCACTGCGTCCGGCTCGGCCGACCCGTCGGCGCTCCGCAGCCGCAGGCGGCGCCCCGCGATCACCGCGTCGCACGCCTTGCCGCCCGTCACCTCGAGGCGCACGCGGGCGCGCCCGCGAGGCAGGTGCATCACGTCCGGGTCGAAGCGGTCCGCGAGCGCGGCGATTGCGTCCGCGGGAGCGTTCCCGTGCGTGGTGGCGGTGGCCATCCCTACATCCAATACCACGGGTCGGCGCTCTGAATCAGTTCCAGGAGCGGTTACGCCGGAATTGAACAAATACGCGCCTAATTCGCGGATAGTTCGGCCGAGAACTTGACAAACCCGAATAGCTCGTAGAGGATCGGCGCGATGGAGGAGGACGCGGGCGCCCCGCCCTCGCTGCGCGAGTCCAACCGGCTCCGCGTGGTGCAAGCGCTGCAGATCCTCGGCGTGACGAGTCGCGCCGACGTCGCGCGCCGCACCGGCCTGTCGCGTTCGACGGTCTCGACGATCGTCTCGGCCCTCCAGGCCGAGGGCCTCGTGGTGGACCGCCAAGCGGACTCCCGCACCGCCGCCGGCGGCGGCCGTCCCCCGGCCCTGATCGCGCTCAACCCGGGCGCGGGGCTCGCCATCGGCATCGACTTCGGCAAGCGCCACCTCGCGGTCGCGCTCGCGGACCTCTCGCACGAGCTGCTTGCCGAGGAGTGGCGCGACATGAGCGACGACTACGACGCCGAGACGGGCATCGAGCGCGCCGCCGAGCTCGTCGGGCGCGTGCTCGACGCGGCGGGCGCGGACCCCGGGGGCGTACTCGGCGTGGGGATGGGCCTGCCGGGACCGGTTCACCGCAGCGGCGTCGTCGGCTCGTCCGCGATCCTTCCCGGCTGGGCGGGCACGCATGCCGCGGAGCGCATGGGCGAGCGCCTTGGCATCCGCGTCTGGCTCGGCAACGACGCCAACCTCGGCGCGCTGGCCGAGGCCACCTGGGGCGCCGGTCGCGCGGTCGGCGGCCTCGTCTACCTCAAGCTTGCGACCGGCATCGGCGCCGGAATCGTGATCGGCGGGCGCCTCTTCGACGGTGCCGGCGGAACAGCGGGCGAGATCGGCCACACCTCGCTCGACGAGACGGGGGACATCTGCCGCTGCGGGAGCCGCGGGTGTCTCGAGACCTACGCGAGCGGGACGGCGATCGCGTCGCTCCTCAGCCGCAGTCTGGCCGAGGATTTGACGCTGGACGACGTGCTCGCCCGCGCGATCGAGGGGGACCCGGGTTGCCGGCGTGCCCTCGCGGACGCGGGGCGCCACATCGGCGCGGCCGTGGCCGATCTCTGCAACCTGATCAACCCCGAACGGATC
>DASQTS010000211.1:0-5199 GCA_035641775.1 Thermoleophilaceae bacterium | reverse complement strand
CGTGCTCAGGCCCTGGGCCTGCATGAGCTGCTTGAAGACGTGCTTGTCGAGGCAGCGCCCCGAGGCGTGGACGTCCGAGCCCGTGTACGGCACGCCGAGGATCTCGAGCAGGTCCTGGAGCGTCCCGTCCTCGCCGCCGCGCCCGTGCATCGCGACGAACACGAAGGCGGGGTCGAGCTCGCGGATGCGGCGCACGAAGTGGCGGTCGGGGTCGAGCTCGGTGACGTCGTAGCCGAGCGAGGCGAGCGCGTCCGCGGCGCGGCGCCCGGAGCGCAGGCTCACCCCGCGCTCGAGGCTACGGCCGCCGCTCGCCACCGCCACGCGCTCGGCCATCGCCTCAGCGCCTCTGGTGCTCTGCGATCAGGACGGACTCGAACGTGCGCGTCGTGGCGTTGCGCTCGGCCGCCTCGGCGAAGGCGATGTCGAGCAGCGCGTCGGCGAGCTCGTCGAAGGGCAGGCCGGCCGGCTCGAAAAGGTAGAACGCGAACGAGCCCGGAACGGTGTTGGGCTCGTTGAGCACCACGCGCGGCGGCGCGCCCTCCTCGTCCTTCAGGAAGAAGTCGTAGCGCACCACGCCGAAGAAGCCGAGCGCGTGGTGGGCCTTCTTCCCGGTCGCCTCGACGGCCTCGGCGGCGGCGTCGGAGATCGGGGCCGGGATCAGGCGGTCCGCGCTCGCCATGCCCTCGGAGGCGCCGCCGGCCTTGCCTCCGCCGCCCGCGCGCTTGGCCTCGCCGGCGCCGCCCTTGCCGCCGCGCAGGTACTTATCCTCGAACGAGAGTGCGGCCTCCTCGCCGCGGACGGGCTGCTCGATGACGGACGCGCGGAGCTCGGTGCCGCGGCTGCCGAGGATCGCCACATTCACCTCCACGAAGTCGTCGAGCGCGGGTTCCACCAGCGCGGTGCGGTCGAGCTCGAAGCACAGCTCGAGGGCCTCCTCGAGCTCCTCGCGGCTGGTGGCGCGTCCCACACCGATCGACGAGCCGAGCGTGGCGGGCTTGACGTAACTGGGAGTGCCCTGGTCGCCGTGGGCGCGCTCGATTGCGGAAGCGCGCTCGCGCGTGAACTCCTCGCGGTGGATCAGCGTGTGCGGGGCCACCTCGATGCCCGCCTCGCTGAAGACAAGCTTCGCGAGGCGCTTGTCCATCGCCACGGCCGCAGGCGACACGCCGCCGCCGACGTACGGGATGCCGCTCAGCTCCAGCGCGCCGAGCAGGCTGCCGTCCTCGCCGCCGGTGCCGTGGATGGCGCAGACCGCCACGTCGGCGTTCAGCTCGCGGTCGCCGCGGAAGCGCGAGCCGCCGGGCGCCGCGAACGGCGCGCCGTCGCGGCCGAGGCGCAGCTCGCAGGGCTCGGCGCCGGCCGGCTCGTCGCTGCCGAAGGAGCCGATGTCGCGGAGCGCGTCGCCGGTCCACCAGCGGCCGTCGCGGGCGAGATACACCGGGATCGGGTCGTGGCGCGGCTCCATCACGGCCATCAGCTGCTGTGCGCTGATGATGGAAACGTCGTGCTCCACGGAGGGGCCGCCGAACAGGACGGCGACCCGTTGACCCTGCTGAGGCATGGGCGGGAACCCTAACTTCCGGCGCCGTTGCCAATCGCCGCCCCGCGAGCCACGCTCACGCGGCGCCGCCGTCGTCCGCGTACAAATCGGGCAGATCGTTCTCGAACAGCACCACGTCGCCGCGGCGGGTGGTGCGCGCAAGCAGCTCCTGGGCGGCGGCCGTGTTGGCCACGACGTGGATCTGCGACTCGGGGAACGAGGCGGCCTGGAGGCCCGCGAGGATCGGCCGGGCGCGCTCCTCGCCCACCAGCACAACAAGGTCGCAGACCTCCGCGGCGCGGCTGCCGAACGCCTGGTTCTCCTCCCGCTCGCGCTCGCCCAGCTCGACCATGCCGGGCGTCACGAGCACCCTCCGGGCGGCCTCGTGGGAGGCGAGCACCTCGAGCGCCGCGGCGGCACCAACGGGGTTCGAGTTGTAGGCGTCGTCGATCACGACGATGCCCGCCTGGCGGTTGAGGATCGGGGCGAGCCGGTGGGCGGGCGGGGAGACGCGCGCGAGCGCCCGGGCGATCGCGTCGAGCGGGAGGTCCATGCTCACCCCGACCGCCGCGGCCGCGATCAGGTTCGCGACGTTGTGGCGTCCGAGAAGGCGCGTGCGGACGGTGGCCTCCTCGACGGCGCCCTGGGCGGTGCGGTGCCGCAGCGTGAAGCGGGTGGTCCCCTCGGCCATCTCGATGCACGCGGCGCTGAGCTCGGCGTGGGCATTCCTCGCGGCGCTGAAGAGCACAACTCGGGCCGCGGTGCGCTCCGTGGTGCGTACGCAGCGCTCGTCGTCGCCGGTGGTCACGTAGGTGCCGTCCTCCGGGAGCGCTTCGGCGAGCTCGCCCTTGGCCTGCTCGATCTCGTCGAGCGAGCCGAAGCGCTCGAGGTGGGCTGGACCGATCGCCGTGAGCACGCCGATCCGCGGCCTGACGAGCTCGCAGATCTCGGCGACGTCGCCGCGCCGGTAGGCGCCCATCTCGACGACGAAGGCCTTGTGCTTCGAGCTGAGCCCCTCGTTGATCGCGCGGACTACGCCGAGGAAGCTGTTGAAGGAGGCAGGCGTGGCGTACGAGGGCCCGCGCAGCTCCGCGACGGCGTTCACGCACGCCTTCGTCGTCGTCTTCCCGAAGGAGCCGGTGATGCCGACCACCAGTGGGTCGACCTCGGCGAGCTTGCGCTTGGCGCGATCGACGAAGCGGCGGTTGTCGAGCGCCTGGATGGGCTTGACTGCCGTGTTCGCGGCGAACAGGAGCTCGGGCGCGCCCACCACCGCCGCTCCGGCCACCACCATCCCCAGCGCGGGAGCCACCCAGACCGGCGCGCCCGCCACGACCGCTACCGCGGCGGCCGCCAGTGCCACAGCCGGCAGCGCCAGTGCAACGCCAAGCAGGCGTCGTGCGCGGGGAGTGAACACAAGCGGCTTGGTTTGCGGCCTTCGTAGGATGCGGATGCCCTCAGCTGCAAGAACCGCGCCGGCCAGCAACCCGACGACGAGCACCAGGGCATCCGACTCGACCGCGGCCGCCACGAGAAGCGCGGTCCCCGCCGCGGCGCACAAGATGAGCAACCGCCGGTCAAGACGTGCGCTTCTGCGTTCGACCCAGACCCGCAGCCGCGCGTTCTCGTAGTGCTCGAGCTGGAACAGGTGCAGCATGAAATGGAGCCGCCCGGCGAGGAGCACGAGCAGGCCGAGCGCGGCGACGATCAGGCCGGCCGCCGTCACGCGGGTCCGCCCGGCTCGGGCGCCCGCGCGCCCCGTTCGCCGGTCTTCTGGGCGGCCGCCTCCCGCGGCTGCTCGACGAGGAACCGGCGCGCCACCGCTGCGAACCTGCCCGGCGAGTCCGCATAGCTGTAATGGCCCGCGCCCTCCAGTACCACCAGGCCCGCGTCGGGGATCAGCTCCTCCATCCGGTGGGCCATCCAGAGCGGCGTGTCCTCGTCCCGGTCGCCCCACACCAGCAGCGTCGGGGCGCTGATCCTGGGGAGCCGGTCTGTGAGGTCCTCCGCGATCACCGCCCTGAACGTGCCGCGCATCGTCTCGGACGCCTCGAGGTAGTCGCGCGAGGCCACGCGCGCCCTCATCCGCTCCTGGAGCCGCTTGCCCGGCGGGCCGCCGACGGCGGCCACAACTCGGCCGAGCTTCGCGACGGCCACCCGGCGGCGGTACCGCCATGTGCGCTTCGGGCGGATCCCCGCCGCGTCCACAAGCAGGAGCCGCTCCACGCGCTCGCGCTCGTCGGTCGCGAGCACGATCGCCACGCGCCCGCCGTGCGAGTGGCCCACGAGGTGGGCGCTCTCGATCCCCAGCTCGTCGAGGAACTCGGTCACGAAGCGGGCGTAGTCGCCCGCGTTCCAGGCCTTCGGGGGCGGGTCGCTCTCGCCGAACCCGGGCAGGTCCAGCGCCACGAGGTCGGACCCCTCGAGAGCCCCGAGGATCGCGCCGACCGCTTCGAGGTGAGCGCCCCAGCCGTGGAGGACCAGGATCGGGGCGTCGCCGGGGGCCGCCTCGGCACCCTTCCGCCGCACGTAGCGCACCTGCTGCGCGCCGATCCGGACGGTCTCGGCGTCCTCTAGTTTCGCTGGGGCGAGCATGGGGTTGCGAGTATGAAGATAGGCATCGTTGGCATGCCGAACGCGGGCAAGAGCTCGCTGTTCAACGCGCTGACGCGGGCCGGCGCGCAGGCGGCGAACTATCCGTTCACGACGGTCGAGCCGAACCTCGCGGTCGTGGGCGTGCCGGACGAGCGGCTGGAGCAGGTGGCCGCCACGATCGGTGCGCGTCCGATCGTCCACGAGACGATCCAGTTCCACGACATTGCCGGCCTGGTCCGCGGCGCCCACCAGGGCGAGGGCCTCGGCAACAAGTTCCTCGCGAATATCCGCGAGACCGACGCGATCCTCCACGTGGTGCGCGCCCACGACGACCCGCAGGTCGTGCACCCCGAGGGCCGCGTCGACCCCCTGGCCGACGTCGAGGCGATCGAAACCGAGCTGCTGTTCGCCGACCTCGAGCAGGCCGAGCGCCGGTTGGAGCGGGTCTCGAAGCAGGCGAAGTCGCTCGACAAGGTGGCGGTCGCCGAGGAGAGGTGGCTGCGGGACGTCGTTGCCGCGCTGCACGAAGGACGGGCGGTGAGGACGGTGCCCGAGCCGGACGATGCCCCGGGAGCATCCACCCGTCTCGCCGCCCTCACAGCAAAGCCCATCCTCTACGTCGCGAACGTTGCCGAGGGCGAGCCGCTCGAGCCGCCGCAGGCGCTCGTGGAGCACGCCGAGGAGCGCGGCGCCCGCGCCACCGCGGTGAGCGCGCGGCTCGACGCCGAGCTCTCCGAGCTGGACGACGAGGACGCCGAGGCGATGCGGGCGGACCTCGGCGTGTCCGAGTCGGGTCTCGAGACCGTGATTCGCGAGGCGTTCTCGCTGCTCGACCTGATCCAGTTCTTCACCGCCGGGGAGGACAAGGAGGGCCGCGCCTGGGCGATCCCGCGCGGCACCCGCGCTCGCCGCGCCGCGGGAGCGATCCACACGGACATGGAACGCGGCTTCGTGGCCGCCGAAGTGACGCCCTGGAACGCCCTCGTCGACGCAGGCGGCTACAACGCAGCCCGCGAACGCGCACAAACGCGCGTCGAAGGCCGCGACTACGTAGTGCAGGACGG
>DASQTS010000210.1:0-7847 GCA_035641775.1 Thermoleophilaceae bacterium | reverse complement strand
ACGAGGCCGACGTCGTGGTCGTCGGCGCCGGCCTCGCCGGCCTCGCCGCCGCGCGCGAGCTAGCCGCGGCGGGAGCGGCCGTGGTCGTCGTCGAGGCCCGCGACCGCGTCGGCGGACGCGTGCACAACCACGACATCGGCGACAGCAACGTCGTGGAGGTGGGCGCGCAGTGGATCGGCCCCACGCAGGACCGGCTCGCCGCGGTTGCCGCCGAGCTGGGCGTCGAGACCTTCCCCACGCACATCGCGGGCTCAAACGTGCTCGAGTACCGCGGCGCGCTCCAGCGCTACACCGGGGCGATCCCGAGGATCAACCCTGCCGTGCTGGTCGACGTGGAGCAGGCGCAGCGGCGGCTCAACCGCCTCGCCCGTACGGTGCCGCTCGAGGCGCCGTGGGAGGCACCGAACGCCGCGAAGCTCGACGGCCAGACCGCCGCCACGTGGATGCGCCGCAACCTCGCCACCCGGGGCGGGCGGATGCTGCTCGGGCTCGGCATAGAGGCGGTCTGGGCGGCACAGCCCGAGGACATGTCGCTGCTCCACGTGCTCTTCTACATCCACTCGGCCGGCAGCCTCGAGATGCTCTTCGACACCGAGGGCGGCGCGCAGCAGGACCGCTTCGTGGGCGGATCGCAACTCGTGCCGATCCGGATGGCGGATGCGCTTGGCGACGAGCGGCTCGTGCTCGGCTCGCCCGTGCGCCGGATCGAGCACCAGGCGGGCGGCGTCGTGGTGCACGCCGACGGCGCGAGCGCACGCGGCCGGCGCGCGATCGTTGCGGTCGCCCCGACGCTCGCGAGCCGCATCGCCTACGACCCGCCGCTCCCCGGCTACCGCGACCAGCTCACCCAGCGCATGCCGCTCGGCACCGTCGCGAAGTGCATGGCGATCTACAGCGAGCCGTTCTGGCGCGGCGAGGGCCTGTCCGGGGGCGCGACGAGCGACCGCGGCCCGGTGCGCCTGACCTTCGACAACTCCCCGCCCGGCGGCTCGCCCGGCGTGCTGCTCGGCTTCCTCGAAGGCCGCCACGCCCGCGAGCTCGGCCGCCTCCGGCCCGAGGAGCGCCGGACCGCGGTGATCGACTGCTTCGCTCGCTACTTCGGCCCCCGTGCCGCGTCGCCCGACGACTACGTCGAGCGGCTCTGGGCCGAGGAGGAGTGGACCCGTGGGTGCTACGGCTGCCACATGCCGACGGGGGCGTGGACGGGCTACGGGCCGGCGCTTCACGCGCCGATCGGCCCGCTCCACTGGGCCGGCGCGGAGTACGCACACGTATGGAACGGCTATATGGATGGCGCCGTTCGCTCGGGCGAGACCACGGCTCGCGAGGTGCTCGAGCTGCTCGTTTAGGCTCACGCCCTCCCGGTACGTCGGGAGCATGGGAAAGCTCGATAACAAGACGGTTGCGTTTCTGGCTACGGACGGCGTGGAGCAGGTGGAGCTGACCGAGCCCTGGAAGAAGGTCGAGGACGAGGGCGGCACGCCGCGGCTCGTGTCACTCGACAGCGGCGAGATCCAAGCCTTCGAGCACCTCGACAAGGCCGACACCTTCGACGTCGACGAGAAGGTTGCGGACGCCAGCGAGTCCGACTACGACGCCCTCGTGCTTCCCGGCGGCGTGGCCAACCCCGACTTCCTCCGCGCCGACGACGACGCGGTTCGGTTCGTGCGCTCCTTCTTCGAGGCGCAGAAGCCGGTGGCCGCGATCTGTCACGGCCCGTGGACGCTCGTCGAGGCGGACGTCCTGCGCGACCGCACGATCACTTCCTGGCCGAGCATCCGAACCGACATCCGCAACGCGGGGGGCAACTGGGTTGACGAGGAGGTCGTGGTGGACAACGGCCTCGTGACGAGCCGCAAACCCGACGACCTGCACGCCTTCTGCGACAAGATGGCCGAGGAGATCTGCGAGGGACGGCACGAGCAGCAGGCGGCCAGCGCCCGTTAAGCGGTAGTTGCGCCCGATCCATTCGGAGTAACTCGGGGCGCGAGCGGGTAACGCCAACGTGAACGTGCTCCTGGAGGAGGGACCTCGGATGTTGAAGACCTCGCGGCTGATCGCCGCGCTCATAGCTGCCCTGATGCTCGCTGTAGCGGGATGCGGAAGCGACGACGGCGACGAAGGCGGTGGCGAAGCGCCGGATGCCGAGAAGGCCGGCCAGGCCAAGGCATCGGGGGACGTGACCTGGTGCATCGGCAAGGACACCAGCGGGGCGTTCGGGACGGTGATCGACGCCTTCAACAAGGCGAACCCGAACGCGAACGTCAAGCTGCTCGAGCTTCCCGAGGACGCCGGCGAGCAGCGCCGGCTTCAGGTGCAGCGGCTGCAGGCCGAGTCCGCAGAGTGCGACGTGCTCGGCACGGACGTGATCTGGACGGCCGAGTACGCCGCGCAGAACTGGCTGCTCGACGTGTCGGACTTCATCTCGGAGAACGGCGACCGGTTCATCGAGTCCACGGTCGACACGACGACGTACGAGGGCAAGAACTTCGCCGTGCCGTTCAACTCCAACGCGGGCTTCATCTACTACCGGACCAACGAGGTGGACCAGCCGCCCGAAGACTGGGAGTCACTCTACGAGCAGGCCGCCCAGGGCAACGGCGTGGTGTACCAGGGCTTCCGCTACGAGGGGCTCACCGTGAACTTCCTCGAGCTGCTCTACAGCGCCGGCGGCAGCGTCCTTTCCGAGGACGGCTCGGAGGCCACCGCCGACTCCCAGGAGGTCAAGGACGTCCTGAAGTTCATGGCTGATGGCATCAAGAACGGCGCCGCCCCGAAGGCCAACACGACCTACAAGGAAGAGGAGTCCCGGCGCGCGTTCGAGTCCGGCAACGCGACCTTCATGCGGAACTGGCCTTACGCATACGCGCTCGGCAAGGACTCGAAGATCGCGGATCAGTTCGACATCACCACGTTCCCGGGCTATGCGGGGAACGAGGGAGCCGGTGTGCTCGGCGGCTACAACCTCGCCATCTCGGCCTTCTCGAAGAATCCAGAGGGCTCGTTGGCCTTTATCGAGTTCGCAACCGAGCCGGAGCAGCAGAAGCTGATGGCGACCGAGGCTTCCCTGCCTCCGACGGTGAGCGATGTCTATGACGACCCGGAGGTCAAGAAGGCAATGCCGTTCGCGGAGGAGCTGCGCACCGCCATCGAGCAGGCGCAGCCGCGGCCGGTGTCGCCGGTGTATCCGCAGATCAGCGAGGCGATCTACAACAACGTGTACACGGCGCTCCAGGGCAACACGTCGCCTGACGAGGCCGCGAGCAAGATGAACGAGGAGATTCAGAAGGCCCTCGAGACGTTCTAAGGCAATGGAAGCCGCCACGGCGAGAATCGGTCGCGGCCGCAAGCGCCGCGAGAAGAGCTATGGCAGCGAGGAGCGGCGCTTGGCGGCGCTGCTCCTCTCACCGGCCATGGTGGTCATCGCGCTCGTTGCCGCATACCCGATCGGGTACGCGATCTGGCTGTCGCTGACGGAGTACAGCGTCCGGGAGCCAGGCAAGTGGCGCTTCGCGGGGTTCGAGAACTACGCGGAGGCGTTTGGCTCCTCGGAGTTCTGGGCGTCGGTCAAGAACACCTTCATCTTCACGGGCCTGTCGGTGTCGCTCGAGCTGGTGATCGGGCTCGGCATGGCCCTCGCGATGCACGAGGCGTTCCGCGGTCGCGGGCTGCTCCGGACCGTGGTGCTGGTTCCGTGGGCCGTCCTCACCGTGGTCAGCGCGATCACTTGGCGGACGCTGTTCGAGCCCAATCTCGGGCTGGCCCCGGTGATCCTGAGCAAGGTCGGCATCGGCGAGGACATCCTGTGGCTCGGCCAGGAGGGCTACGCCATGGCGGTGATGGTCCTTGCCGACGTCTGGAAGACGGCGCCCTTCATGGCGCTGCTCCTGCTCGCGGGCCTTCAGGTGATCCCGGACGACGTCTATGACGCCGCGAAGGTGGACGGCGCCACGACCTGGCAGCGCTTCCGGCGGATCACGATCCCCCTGCTTGTGCCGGCGATCCTGGTCGCTCTGATCTTCCGCACGCTCGACGCGCTGCGGATCTTCGACCTGCCCTATGTGCTGACGCAGGGCTCGAACGGCACGACGACGCTCTCGCTGATCGCTCACCAGGAGTTGACGGGGAACCGCCTGATCGGCTACGGGTCGGCGCTCGCCGTTCTCACGTTCGTGATCGTGATGGCCGTGTCGTTCATCTACATCCGGACGGTCGGAGGGAACATCAGGTCACTGGCGGAGGAGGATTGATGGAGGCCTCTGGCGGAGTAGTTACTCCTGGCACCGGTGTGCGCGAAGGGGAGAAGGAGCGCGAGGAGGCCCGCGCGATCACTCGCCGCGGGCCTGAGCGCAACTGGGTGCGGCCGCTGCTCATGTGGATCGCGGTCGTCTTCATCGTGATCTTCTGCCTGTTCCCCTTCTACTGGCTCGTCAACGTGTCGCTGAAGACGGGAGCCGCCCTCTCCGAGTCCGACCTCCTCCCGCCGTCGCCGACGCTCGAGAACTACGACTCGATCTTCAAGAACGACAACTTCACCTCGGCGCTGAAGAACAGTGTGATCATCACGACGATCACGACGGTGCTGGCCCTGATCGTGGGCTCATTCGCCGCCTATGCGCTGGCCCGGCTGAGGTTCCCGCGCAAGTTCCTGCTCCTGGCGGTCATCCTCTCGATCTCGACGTTCCCGCCAATCGCGATCGCGGCGCCGATCTTCCAGATCTGGAACGACTTCGGGCTGTACGACACCCGGATCGGGCTGATCATCCCGTACCTGACGTTCGCGCTGCCGCTGGCGATCTACATCCTCACGTCGTTCTTCAAGGAGATCCCGAAGGAGCTCGAGGAGGCAGCGCTCGTTGACGGCGCGACCTACTTCCAGGCGTTCCGCAAGGTGGTGCTCCCGCTCGCGGCCCCGGGCCTCGTGACGGCCGGCCTGCTCACGGCGTTCTTCGTCTGGAACGAGTTCCTGCTCGCAGTGACGCTCACCAGCTCGCCGGATGCGTTCACCGTGCCGGTGTCGGTGGCGAACTTCACCGGCAGCCAGAAGTTCGAGGTCCCGCTCGGCACGATCAGTGCGGCCTCGGTCGTGATCACGATCCCGCTCGTGCTCGCCGTGATCATCTTCCAGAAGCGGATCGTGGCCGGCATGACCGCCGGCGCGGTCAAGGGCTGACTCGCTCGAACGACGGCAGTGAGGGCGACGCGCCGGCGAAGAGGTCGAGAAAACGCACTCTCGAGCGGCAGGCGAGGGGGGTTGGGTGGCTTCCCGGTCGCCTAGGCGGAATACGCGGCACACCCCCCTCGCGGGTGCGCCGAGAGTGCAGTTTTCGACCGGTCCAACCCCCTCAGTGCCCTCGTCCGCAGGGCGCAGGGCGGAAAAAGACGCTCGACCGGAGCGGACTGACGCGGGCGCCGGCTGATGTGGTGGCAGGACGCGGTCGTCTACCAGGTCTACCCGCGCTCGTTTCAGGACTCTGACGGCGACGGCATAGGCGACCTGCGTGGGATCGAGCAGCGGCTCGACCACCTCGCGTGGCTCGGCGTGGACGCGCTCTGGCTGTCGCCGATCTATCCGTCGCCGATGCACGACTTCGGCTACGACGTGGCGGACTACAAGGGCGTCGACCCGGTGTTCGGGTCGCTCGACGACTTCGACCGGGTGGTCGATGCGGCGCGCGAGCGCGGCCTGCGGGTGCTGATGGACGTGGTCCCGTGCCACACCTCGATCGAGCACCCCTGGTTCCGCGAGCACCCCGACTGGTACATCTGGCGCGACGAGCCGAACAACTGGCTCTCTGCGTTCGGCGGGCCCGCCTGGAGCAGCCTGAACGGACGCTGGTACCTGCACTCGTTCTATCCCGAGCAGCCCGATCTCGACTGGCGCAACCCGGAGGTCGTGGACGCGATGCAGGACGCGCTCCGCTTCTGGATCGAGCGCGGGATCGCCGGCTACCGCGTGGACGCAATCGACCGCCTGCTGAAGGACCCGGAGCTGCGCGACGATCCGCCGGCGAGCGACCCCTACGGCCTGCCGGTGAGCGATGACGAGGCGAAGCTTGCGCTCACGAACTCGCGGAACGCGCCGGACACCGGGTCGGCGCTCGCGAAGATGCGCGAGGCGGTGGGCGACCACCTGCTCGTGGGGGAGGTCTATCTCCCCAGCGCGAAGTGGCAGCCCTACCTCGAGCATCTCGACGTGGCGTTCGCCTTCGAGCTGCTGCTCGCGGACTGGGACGCGGCGGTGATGCGCCGCGCGATCGAGGGGAGCACGCGCAGGCCCGGCGCGGCATGGGTGCTCTCGAACCACGACTTTGGGCGGCTCGGGACGCGCTTCGGCCACGCAAACGCCCGTGCCGCGGCGCTCATGCTGCTCACGCTGCCGGGCCCGGCCTTCCTGTACCAAGGCGACGAGATCGGGCAGGCCGACGGCCCGGGCGGCGAGCGGGCCTACGACCGCGCCGGCCGGGACCGCTTTCGCCATCCGATGCAGTGGGACCCGTCGTCGACGGGCGGCTTCACGAGCGGCGAGCCGTGGCTGCCTGCCGTGGACCCCGAGCGGACGAACGTCGAGGCGCAGCACGACGACCCGCGCTCGATGCTCTCGCTGGTGCGTGACCTGCTCACGCAGAGGCGCCTCCTCGGCGGCGGCCTCGAGCTGCTCGACGCGGCGCCGGGCGTGCTCGCGTACGCGCGTGGTGACCACGCGATCGCCATCAACACGACCGGCGAGGAGCGTCCCGCCCCGGCGAGCGGCGACGTGGTCCTCGAGACAGGCCCCGGCGCGCTGCGAAAAGGGACGCTCGCGCCCCACGCCGGGGTGATATCGATGGGATTGCCTGGCTCCCAGAAGGGGTAGATGAACGCCAAATGGCCGACATAAAGCTCGAGCACGTGACGAAGCGGTTCCCGGATGGCTATGAGGCGGTCCGGGACATGAATCTCGAGATCCAGGACGGCGAGTTCATGATCCTTGTCGGGCCCTCCGGTTGCGGGAAGTCCACCGCGCTCCGGATGATCGCCGGCCTCGAGGACATCACCGACGGCGAGCTGAAGATCGGCGGCGACGTCGTGAACCAGCTCTCGCCGAAGGACCGCGACATCGCGATGGTCTTCCAGAACTACGCGCTCTACCCGCACATGACGGTGCGCGAGAACATGGGCTTCGCGCTGCGTCTCCGCGGCGTCGACAAGGAGGAGATCAACAAGAAGGTCGAGGAGTCCGCGCGAATCCTGGACCTCGAGCCGCATCTCGACCGCAAGCCGTCGCAGCTGTCCGGCGGTCAGCGCCAGCGCGTGGCGATGGGCCGCGCGATCGTGCGCGACCCGGCGGCCTTCCTGATGGACGAGCCGCTGTCGAACCTCGACGCCAAGCTGCGCGTGCAGATGCGCACCGAGGTCGCCCGGCTCCAGCAGCAGCTCGGCACCACGATGATCTACGTGACCCACGATCAGACCGAGGCCATGACGCTCGGCGATCGCGTCGCGGTGATGCGCTCCGGCGTGCTCCAGCAGGTCGCGTCCCCGATGGAGCTCTACAACGAGCCGGTGAACCTGTTCGTCGCCGGCTTCATCGGCTCGCCGGCCATGAACTTCATGCCGGCGACCGTACAGGGCGACACGGTCAAGCTGCCCTTCGGCGACGTGCGCGTGCCGCAGGAGATGCGCGACCGGCTCAGCCGCGGCGACGGCCGCCAGCTGATCGCCGGGATCCGTCCGGAGCACTTCGAGGACGCCTCGCTGGTGGGCGACGCGATGGACCGCGGCGCGAGCTTCAGCGCCAAGATCGAGGTGGTCGAGTCGATGGGCTCGGAGCTGTACGCCCACTTCACGGTCTCGACGGACGAGAG
>DASQTS010000209.1:0-8918 GCA_035641775.1 Thermoleophilaceae bacterium | reverse complement strand
GGGTACCGCCCGGCGCTTGCCCAGGGCGGGTGGCGGTCATCCCAACACTCGCCGCAGGTAGTCGTTCTCGAAGCGCCGCTCCGGGTCGAGGCGCTGCCGGACCTCCGCGAACGTGTCCCACTCGGGGTAGCGCGGCCGCAGCGTGGCCGCGGTCTGGTAATGGCGCTTGCCCCAGTGCGGGCGGCCGTGGTAGTCGTCCATGATCGCCTCCACGGCCCGGAAGTAGGTCTCGAACTCCATCCCCACGTACTGGTGTACCGCGATGTACGCGGTGGCGCGCTCGTGCGCGGTCGACAGCAGGGCGTCGTCCCGCGCCACGACGCGGAGCTCGATCGGGAATGGGATCGGCAGGCGCCGCCGCTCGATCATCGCCAGCACCCGCTCGAGCGCCTCCGTCGCGCACTCGCGCGGGATGGCGTACTCCATCTCGGTGAAGCGCACAAGGCGCTTGTTCGCGTACACGCGGTTGCTCGCGTCGAGGTGCTCGGCGCGGCCCATGAGGCTCGCGAGCCGCCGGTTGAGCGCCGGGATCGCGCTCGGGAAGCGGCGGCCCGTACGGCAGAAGAGGCCGAGCACCGCGTTCTCCACGATCACGTCGTGAACGAACGCCGCCACGCGTCCGGGCGGCTCGGGCGGCCGGTCCGTGCGCTCCGAGGTGAGCGTCCAGGCCCTGCGCGTGTACGGCATCACGAACGCCTCCCAGTGGTCGTTCCCGTCCACGAGCTCGTCGAGGCGCGGCAGCACGTCGTCGAGCGGTTGCGGCTCATCGAGGCGGTGGATCGTGAAGGCGGGCACGCAGCGGAGCGTCACGGCGGCCAGCGCGCCGAGCGCGCCCAAGCTCACGCGTGCGGCGCGCAGCTCGTCTCCCTCTCGGAGCTCGCGCACCTCGCCGGTCCCGTCCACGAGTCGCACTCCTACTACCTGCGAGGAGAGGTTCCCGAACCGTCCGCCTGTGCCGTGGGTGGCGGTGGAGATTGCACCCGCCAGCGTCTGCGGATCGACGTCACCCTGGTTTTCCATCGCGAGCTCGCGGGAGCGCAGTTCCTCACCGAGGTCGTGCAGCGTGATCCCCGCCTGGACCGTCACCTCGTCGCCGTCCACCGCGAGGACGCGGTTCATCGACGACATATCCACCATCACGCCGTCCGTACACGCGATGTCGGTGAACGAGTGGCCGGAGCCCGCGACCGTCACCCGGTCGGCGCGGGTGACCGCCTCGACCAGCTCAGCCTCGGAATTCGGCCTCTCGATTCGCTCGGGCGCGCAGCGTTGCTCTCGCGCCCAGTTCGCCCAGACGGGCAACTACTCGGCCGCCGCCTCGACCTTCTCGCCCGCGGCCGCGACCTTGTCCGGGTCCGGGGCCCAGTGAGCCTCCGGGTCGATCGGCGTGTCGCGCAGGTACGCCTCGGCATCGAGCGCGGCCATGCAGCCCGTGCCGGCGGCGGTCACCGCCTGGCGGTAGACGCGGTCGGTGAGGTCGCCGGCCGCGAACACGCCCGGCAGCTGCGTGCGCGTGGAGCGGCCGTCCACGAGGACGTAGCCCTCGTCGTCGAGCTCGATCTGCCCCTCCACCAGGTGCGAGTTCGGCTGGTGCCCGATCGCGACGAAGGCGCCGGTCACGGGGAGCTCCTTCGTCGAGCCGTCCTCGGTGTTCTCGAGCACGGCGGTGCCGAGCGCGCCGGCCTCACCGGGCTGGAAGCTCTGGATCACGTACGGGGTCACGAGCTCGATGTTGTCCGCCTGGCGGGCGCGGTCGAGCATAATCGCCGAGGCCCGGAACTCCGGCCGGCGGTGCACGATCGAGACCTTCTCGGCGAACTTCGACAGGAACGTGGCGTCCTCCATCGCCGTGTCGCCGCCGCCGACCACGATCGTCTGGGCGCCGCGGAAGAACGCCGCGTCACAGGTCGCGCAGTAGGACACGCCGCGCGCCGACAGCTCCTCCTCGCCCGGCACGCCGAGCTTCTTCGGCTCGGCGCCCATCGCGAGGATCACCGAGCGCGCGCGGATCTCCTGCCCGCCCACGTGCACGACGTGGGTTCCGCCCTCGTCGCGCGCGAGGTCGATCTTCGTGGCGTCGTCCGTGATGTAGCGCGTGCCGAAGCGCTCCGCCTGGTCGCGCAGGTCCTGCATCATCTGCGGGCCCATCACGCCCTCGGGGTAGCCCGGGTAGTTCTCGACGTCGGTGGTCTGCTGGAGCAGCCCGCCCCACGCGAAGCCCTCGATCACGAGCGGCTGGAGGTCCGCGCGCGACGTGTAGAGCGCGGCCGTGTAGCCCGCGGGACCGCTGCCCACAATGACGACATTCTCGATGTCTCTTATCTCCACACCCATCACTTTACTTTCTGAAGTGTAGTCCTCCTCGCGGCGTCTGCCCCGCTCCGCTCGCGGTCCCACTCCGCCACCGTACCCCTCAGCTGGATGAACGCGATGATTCCGGGCGGGATCGGCAGCCAGAAGGCGATCACGCGGTACGTGAGCACCGCGGGGAACACGACCGACTCGTCGATCCCGAACAGGGCGAACGCCCCGATCATGCCAGCGTCGACGGCGCCAACGCCGCCGGCCGGCGACGGGATCAGATTGGCCGCCATGCCGAGGAAGAAGCCCTGGACGAGCACGCCGAAGGGAACGTCTCCGCCGAACGCCTCGAAGCTCGCCCAGAGGATGCCGATGTTCGCCGCCCAGAACCCCACGGCGCCGCCGATGGCGGACAGGCCGCGGTTCGGATGCCGGATATAGGCGATGGCCGTGCGTACCCCCGTAGCGAGCGTGGCCGGCCCCTTGGCGACCCGCTGGAGATGACGGGCGCGGCGGTAGCCCCCCGCGTAGTGGCGGATGCGCCGCTCGAAGTCGTCGGGGATCAGGGCGATCATGAGGAACAGCGCGATCACCCCGCCGGACACGGCCGCCGGCACGACGGTGCCCGCCAGCGGGTCCTCGCCCGGCAGCACGCCGGTGCGCAACAGCACGCCGAAGATCACGAGCGCGGCCGTGTAGACGAAGTAGGTCATCACGAGGAAGGCGACCATCCGGCACGCGGCGCGGCGCCGCGGCATCCCGGCCTTTCGAAGCGCCCAGTAGGTGAGCACGAGCCCGCCGGCGCCGGCCGCGGAGAAGATCCGGGTGGCCGCCAGCCCGGCCATCGTGATCAGGTACGAGGCGCGCAGGTCGAGCCGCCGGTGCACCTCGTCGTCGCGCGTCCCGCCCAGGACGCCTCGGAACAGCGCCACGTACGCCACGAACGCCAGCACGTTGAAGCCGATCGCGATCAGGATCCAGTACCACGTGGCCTCGTCGAGCTTGTCGACCGCCTCGTCGGCGCCGACGATCTTCGGGAACAGCACGTAGATCGCCACCACGAGCAGCAGCACCAGCAGGATCCCCGAGACGATCTTGCGGCGGTCCTGCAGGAGCGCCTGGAACCGGCTTACCTCGAGTTCCTCGAGGTCCTCCTCGAGCAGGCGGCGGTCCTCCTCGAGCAGGCGGCGGTCCTCCGCCGCCATCAGCCGGCCTGCGGCTCCAGTCGATGCACGGCAGCGGCGATCATCCGGATCGCCGGTTCCGCACGCGGCGCCACACGCCAGATCGCCTCGGCCAGCGCCAGGCCTGCGATGAGGTCGATCAGGTAGTGCTCGCCGAGGTACACGAGGCCGAAGCCGAGCGCCAGCGCATAGGCCCAGCCCACCGTCGCGTGGCCGCGTCCGACCTGCGAGAGGATGCGCGCTGCCATCACTGATGTGCCGAAGTGGAGGGAGGGCATGGCTGCGAAGGGATTTCCCTGGAGCGAATGGTAAAGCGGGTGCCAGAGGCGTTTCCAGAAGCGCTCGCCCGCCTCGGCCATGATTCGCCGGACCGCCGGCATCTGACCGTTCGCGCCGGCGTACCACGGCGGCGCGGTCGGCACGAGCCAGTAGACCACACATCCCAGGTCGAAGCAGGCGGCCATGAGCACGGCTGAGCGCGGGAACTTGTCGCGATGGCGGAGCAGCATGAAGGCGAGCGTCCCGTGGGGCACGAGAAACCAGCTCCAGTGCACGGCAGAGAGCGCGTACTCGAGAGCGCCCACATGGCCCTCGCGACCGAGGGCGCGCTGCAGCCGAGTGGTCGGGCAGGTGCCGAGGCCCAGCACGCGGTCCACGCGGATCGGATACGTCACCTTCAGGCGCCCGAGCAGAGCGTCCGGGTCGTCGTCGGGCATGTCGAAGTGCGCGAAGTAGACCCACATCTGGAGGCTCCAGATCGCGGCGTCGCGCACCGGGGTGCGCGGGGCGGCGAGCGCGAGCGCGGCGGGGGCGGGCCATGACAGCGCGGACACCACCGGAGGCCGGAGCCGCAGCCGGTGCCGGACCAGAGGTGTGGCGACGCCCACCGCCACCGCGCCCCACGCGAGCATTCGTAGGGCGCGCGTACTTCGCAAAGCCGGGCCAGCATAACTGCAAGGCGGCGTGCAGAGACCAGGATGGCCCGGGCGAGGGCCGAACTACGCGCGAGCATGACCCCCAAGCGCCTGTCGACGTTCTCCGTCCTGCTCGCATGCCTGCTTCTGGCCGCGCCCGCGGCGGCCACCGACTCCGGCGGCGTGGCCGTCGAGAGCTACGACGAGATCGGCGGCGGGATCCTCGCTCCCGCGCCGGAGCCCGCCGCGCCCACGCCCCCGCCCACGCCCGCGCCCCCGGCGCCCATGGCCCTGGCCGCCCAGGACGATACGCCGACCACGCCGGAGGGCGAGGAGCAGCCCGGAGGCGAGCAGAACGGCGAGCAGACGCCCACCGAGCAGAACGGCGGCACCGACGGCGAGGAGACCGCCGGTGGCGGTGGTGGCGGCACCGGCGGCGAGACGGCCGGCGGCTTCCTCCCCCAGACCGGCTTCGAGCTCGCGGCGCTCAGCGCTGCCGGGCTTGGCCTGCTGCTGGCCGGCGGCGCGCTCTGGCCTACGAGCTCGTGGCCGCCGCCTCGCGGTCGCCTGGGCCGTTCGACGCCGCGCCGTTAGAAGACGCCGGAACTCGGGCTCGCCGCTGCCCGCCCGGTGAGTTCCCATGCCGTCCAGCTGTCGGCTGCCTGGGTCACTGGGTCCTCTCCATGATCCGCACCTCCACGGGAGCCGTGTCGGCGAAGGTGCGCGCGTCGTGCTCGGTTCCGAGGTGCGACCCCCAGTGCATGGGGACCGCCACTCGCGGTTGGATGCGCCGGGCCGCCTCGGCGGCCTCCTGCGCGGTCATGACGTAGACGCCGCTCACGGGCAGCAGGGCCACGTCGACCCCGGTGACGCCGTCCATCTCCGGAATCACGTCGGTGTCGCCGGAATGGTAAAGGCGCTCCCCGCGGACATTGAGCTCGTATCCCACCCATCCCGCATCACGCGGATGAAACGGATTGCCGTCTGCGTCGCGCTTCGAGGTGTTGTAGGCGGCGACGGCGCTCACGTAGACGCCGCGAACCATCTCCTCGTCGAGCGTCTCCCCCGGCTCGATGCGGTGGACCTGCCCGCTGACCCGCTCCGCCACCACCGCCGGCCCGACGAGCCAGGTGTCCCTATGCGACAGCCGCTCGACGTCCTGCGGCGAGAAATGGTCGTAGTGCCCATGCGTGACGAGGATGAGATCCGCCCGCGGCGCCCCCTCAGGCACCCGGTACGGATCGATGTAGACGACCGAACGCCCAATGGTGAGCCGAAACCCGGAATGACCGAGCCATTCGAGCGAGTCGAGAAGCATGGCGGCGAAGGGTAGGCGGCGGGCGGCGCACCCTTCCAGCGGCTTGCCGGGCGCGGGCGAACGGCGGGCATTGAGGGAGGACCGTCGTACGTTGGCCGCGCATTGCACGGTCAATGTTCGGAACCCCTCCAAGTTCCCGGTCTATATGCACGGCAATATGGAGAACACCGCTGTCACCGCGCCCCGTGATGCCGGGCGAGAAGGGCCGGCCGCTATGCCCCCGGCTTAGGCGCTCGCCGGCACTCGGTCGCCCACCAGCCGGCGGGCCATTCGTACCTCGGTGCCTGAGCCGTTCGAGTGGCTCAGCTCCACCGAGTCCATCAGCCCCTCCATCAGCGGCAGCCCGTTTCCGCGGTAGGCGGGCGGGCCGTTCGGGCGTTCCACCCACCGGCCGCTGTCGCGGACGGTCAGCATGATCCGGCCGTCCTCCAGCTCGGCGTCCACGAAGAGCACGCCGTCGCCGAACGAGTAGCCGTGCTCGATCGCGTTCGAGCACGCCTCGTGGCACGCCATCTGCACGACCTCGACCACATCGCTCTCTGCCCCCGCGTCGCGCAGCCAGCGGCCGAGGTCGCGGCGCATCGTCGCCAGCTCGGCCGGGTCGGACGGCAGCTCGAGGTGCAGCGGCGGCGGCGCGGCTGGCAGCGCGCGCAGGGCGAGCACGGCGATGTCGTCGTTCGCCGGGTGGATCGCCAGCATCGCGTCCACCAGCCGGTCGCATAGCTCGTCCGGGTGACACGCGTCCTGCGCCGCGGCCAGCCGCAGCGCGTCGAGCCCGGCGTCGATCGACACCCCGCGCTCCTCCACCAGCCCGTCGGTGTACAGCACGATCGTCGACCCCGGCGAGAGCTCGGCGGAGAGCTCGCTGTGGCTGGGGCTCTCGAACACGCCCAGCGGTGGGTTCGGCGCGCCCTCCAGGTACACCGCTCCGCCGTCCGGCGTGATCACGAGCGGCGGCACGTGCCCGGCGTTCGCGAAGCGGACGCTCGAGTGGTCCGCCTCCATGACGAGGTAGAGCAGCGTGGCCATCTGCCCGCCGTCGAGACTCCGCACCACGCGGTCCAGGCGGTCGAGCACGCCGCCCGGCGAATGCCCCTCGAGCGCGTACGCGCGCGTCGCGTGCCGAAGCTGCCCCATCAGCGCGGCAGCGCCGATCCCGTGACCCACGACGTCCCCCATCGCAACGCCGACGCGGCCGCCGTCGAGCGGGATCGCGTCGTACCAGTCGCCGCCCACGTCCGCTCCACCGGGCATGTAGCGGGCCGCCACCTGGATGCCGTCGAGCGCCGGAAGGCGGTCAGGCAGGAGGCTCCGCTGGAGCATCTCGACGTTCGACAGCTCGCGCTCGTACGCGCGGGCGTGCTCGATCGCGAGCCCGGCGCGGTCCGCCATGAGCATCAGCAGGCTCTCGTCCTCGACCGTGAAGCGGCGCGCCGACCGAACCGCTACCTCCACGACTCCCGCCAGCTTGCCCTTCACCATCAGCGGGCACGCTATGAGCGAGGTGACTCCGGCGGACTCCAGCGCCGGGTCCAGGCCCGACCCCTCACTCAGTTCCGCGAGCGTCACCGGCCGCCCGCCCTCGATCACCTGCTCGAGTGCGCGGCCGACCCGCACCCCGGCGCCGCGCTCCACGTGCATCCCGGCGGCCGCGCCCACAGTGAACAGCAGGTGGTCGTCGTGGTCGCGCAGCACGATCCGCACCACGTCGGCCGAGAACGCCTCGCAGACCCGGTCCACGAGCACCTGGAGCAGGTCGTCCAGCTCCAGGTGCGTGAGCGCCGCCTCCGTGACCTGCTGGAGCTTCCCGATCGTCTGCACCACGGCCTCGGCCTCGGTGCGCGCGGCGCGCTCGGCCTCGGCGCGGCGCTGCTCGGTCACGTCCACGACATGCCAGATGTAACCCTGCGGCCGCTCGTGGCTGTCGGCCGTCAGCGAGACGCTCACGATCGCGTGAACCGCCTCGCCGTCGAGGCGCATAAAGCGCTTCTCAGACTGGTCGAACAGCGGGCGGTCGCGCAGCAGCCGCCTCACCGAGTCGCGCTCGGTCTCGCGGTCGGCCGGGTGCACGAGCTCCCACAGCGGCTGGCGCACGAGCTGCGCCGGCGTCCGGCCGAGCAGCTCGCACAGCGCCTCGTTCACCTCGAGCCAGCGGCCGTCCACGGTGCTGAGCCCCATGCCGATCGGCGCCCCCTCGAACGCGGTTCGGAAGCGCTCCTCGGAGGCCCGCAGCTCCGCGCTTTTCTGCTGGAGCTCGAGCAGCATCGCGACCTTCGAGCGGAGCATGTCCGGGTCGACCGGCTTGAGCATGTAGTCCACGGCCCCGGCCGAGTAGCCGCGCGTGACCTGTTCGGCGTCCGCGTCGCCCGCCGTTAGGAACACCACGGCGGTGTCCTCGTGCCGCTCGCGCCTCTTGATCAGCTCGACGGTCTCGAAGCCGCTCAGCCCCGGCATCCGCACGTCCATCACGATCACCGAGAAGTCGCCATGCAGCAGAGCCTTCAGCGCCTCCTCACCGGACGGCGCCGTGATCACCTCGCGTCCAAGCGGTTCGAGCACCGTACGGAGGGCCACGAGGCTCTCCGGCTGGTCGTCGACGACCAGGATGGCGCCTGTTACCGGTATAGCCACACCCGCATCAGGGAGAGCAGCTGGTCGACGTCGACCGGCTTCGTGATGTAGTCGGATGCGCCTGAGGAGATGCTCTTCTCGCGGTCGCCCTTCATGGCCTTCGCGGTGAGCGCCACGATCGGCAGCCGCTGGAACTCGGGCATCTCGCGCACCGCGCGGGTGGCCTCGTACCCGTCCATCTCCGGCATCATGATGTCCATCAGGACGAGCGACACGTCGGGATTCGCCTTCAGCGCCTCGATGCCCTCGCGGCCGTTCTCCGCGAACACCACCTCCATGCCGCGCCGCTCGAAGACGCTCGTGAGCGCGAACACGTTCCGCACGTCGTCGTCCACGATCAGCACCTTCTTGCCCTCGAAGACCGCGTCCGCCATGTGCAGGCGCTCGAGCATCTGGCGCTTCTCCGCCGGCAGCCGCGCCTCCACGCGATGGAGGTACAGCGACGTCTCGTCGAGCAGCCGCTCGGGCGAGCGCACGTCCTTGACGACGATCGACTCGGCGTAGCGCCGCAGCCGCTCCTCGTCCCGCGGCGACAGCTCCCTCCGCGTGTGGACGATCACGGGCATGTTC
>DASQTS010000208.1:0-3192 GCA_035641775.1 Thermoleophilaceae bacterium | reverse complement strand
ATCTGGTCGCGCTACTTCGAGACGCTCGGCGAGGCGGCGCGCACCGGGATCTTCGACATCCTCGCCCACCCGGACCTGGTCAAGGTCTTCGGCTCGCGGGTTCCGGTGCCGGACGGGGACCTGCGCCGCTTCTACGAGCGGGCGATGGACGGAATCGCAGAGAGCGACGTGGCGGTGGAGGTGTCGACGGCCGGGCTGAGGAAGCCGGCCGGCGAGATCTACCCGGCGGCGCCTTTCCTCGAGATGTGCCTCGACGCCGGGCGGGCGGTGGCGCTGTCGAGCGACGCTCACACGCCCGAGCAGCTCGGCTACGAGTACGAGCGGGCGGTGGAGTGGCTCACCGACCTGGGCGTGAATGAGCTCGCGGTCTTCGAGGCGCGCTCGCGGCGCCTGGAGCCAATCGGATGAGGGTCGGCATCGGCTATGACAGCCACCGGCTGGAGGCCGGCAGAACGCTGGTGCTCGGGGGAGTCGAGATTGAAGAATCAGAAGCCGGCCTGGCCGGCCACAGCGACGCCGACGTCCTGACCCACGCGATCATCGATGCCCTCCTGGGAGCCGCCGGCCTGGGCGACATCGGCCAGCACTTCCCGGACAAGGACGAGCGCTGGAAGGACGTGGAGTCACTCGACCTGCTGCGCCGCGTCCGCGAACTCCTCCACGAAGAGCGCTACGAGATAACGAACATCGACGCAACCGTCGCCTGCGAATCGCCAAGGCTCGGCCCGTATCGCGACGAAATGCGCACGCGCCTGGCGGATGCGGCGGGCGTGGAGCCGACCGCGCTGAACGTGAAGTTCACGACCGGCGAGCGAATGGGGTTCGTGGGCCGCGCCGAGGGCATCGCCGCTCTGGCGACGGCCAGTGTGGTGCGTTAGGCGCGCCGCAGGCGGTAGAACCGCTCATCGAACCTGAAAATCCGGGCGATCGGGTCGGGATCGGTGTCGGCGACCTCCACGTCCGTGATCTCCCAGCCGCGGAATGCTCGCTCGACCTCCTCCCGGCTCGCCCCGCGCGGCAGTGGCCCGCGGCGGCGCGGCCGGAAGCAGTCGAGGAGAACCGTCGCGTCGTCGTTGCACGCGGCGTCGAGCTCGCGCGCCATCGCGCTGCGTCCCTGCTCGTCGAGACCGTGGAAGGTTCCCGTGTCGACCACTAGGCGGAAGCCGGCGCCTACCCCGGAGTCGCGCAGAGCCGTGACGTCGCCGTGCACCAGCCGCATCTCCACGCCGGCGCGGGTGGCGCGCTCATGGGCGCGGCGGAGCGCCTTTTCCACGATGTCCACCCCGGTCACGCTCCAGCCGCGCTGCGCGAGCTGGACGCCCCAGATGCCGCTCCCTGTGCCGATGTCCAGCGCCGGGCCGAACGGCGGGCCCAACCCGTTCTCCTCGCGGGCGACGAGCTCGAGCAGCGTGTCCGCGAACGGCGGGTGCGCCGCCAGATCCTCCCACGGGTGAAAGCCGATCGCGTAAGCAAGCCTGTAGTTCACGAGAACCCCTCCAGGAAGTGGTCGGGCCGTTCGATGTGCGGCACGTGGCCGGAGTGCTCGACGACGCGCAGCGGCCACCCGAGCCGCGTGCTCGCCGCCTCAGCGAGCGCGAGCGGCACAAAGCGGTCGTGCCGGCCCCAGACGAGTTCGGTCGGGACTGCTATTCGGCGCAGCTCGGCCTCGGCGACCTGCTTCGTGCAGCTCGCGATCAGCCGCCGCATTGTCCGCTTGACGTGCGGAACGTTCGCCCGCGAGCGGGTGTACTCGCTGAAGGCGGCCAGCCACTCACCGTCGCGCCGGCGAGCGTCGTCGAAGTCGAAGAACGCCCACCGCTCGAAACGCTCGGCGTTCCGCTCCGACGGATGCAGGTCGAATCTGATCGCTGTAATCAGCAAGCCGATTGGCATCCGGTAACGCCCCACGCCGGGGCTGCCGTAGATCACGAGCCGCCGGAGTGCGGATGCGTCTCGGGCGGCGAAGCGCGCGGCGAGCGTGCCGACCAGCGAGTGAGCGACGAGCGTCGGCCGCTCGGTGCCGGTGATCTGCAGGAGGTCGCGGAGCCAGCCGGCGAAGGCCTCCGCGCCGAGATCGTCGAGCGGCTCGGATGCGCCGAGCCCCGGGACGTCCGGTATGACGACACGGTGGCGCTCGGCCAGCTGGGTGATGACCGGGGCCCAGTACGCGCCGCCGCACTCGATCCCGCCGTGGAGCAAGACGAGCGGCGGCCCACCGCCGGCCTCGAGCACCGTCGTCGAGGTGCCGCCGGCGCTCACGCGCCTCTCGGTGACGGGGAGCCCGGCCAGCATCCGCCGGCGCGCGGCGGCGGCTACGTCGCGTAGCGGTGGACCGCCCACAGCTCCGGAGGCGGAGGCGGCGTCACGCCGACCGCCTCGGCCGCGGGCCGTACGCGCTCCTCGTAGAAGCGCTGCGCCTGCTCCTCCGACTCCCACACCTCGATCACGCGCCAGCCGCCGTCCGGCCTCGGCCCGGCGAGGTGGCAGATCCCTCCCGCCGGCCGGTCGACGCCGACCAGCGTCCGGATTCGCTCGTAGATCTCCTGCGATCCCTTCGGGTTGTCGAGGATCATCGCGACGGTCATCTCGTGCTCCCGGTCCGTGTGCCATTGCTCAGCGACCGTACGGCGGGAGCCCTGGCGGCGCATCGGCTAGAGCACCCAACCTGCCCGCCGGCTGCCGATGGGTGATTTCACCCAGCGTCAGAGCACATCATGCTCGTGGGCGTACGTGGTCGCCGCCGCGCGCGAGGAGACGCCGAGCTTCGCGAAGATGTTGCTGACGTGCCGGTCGACCGTCCGCACGCTCAGGACGAGCTCGGCCGCGATCGCCTTGTTCGTCTCACCCGCCGCAAGGTGGCGAAGCACTTCGAGCTCGCGCGCGCTGAGGCCATGCCGAGCTGCACCGCCGTCGCCCGCGGCGAGCTTGGCGGCGCGCGCCGCGTCCGGCTGCGCACCGAGCCCCTCGAACGCGGCGCGAGCCGCCTCCAGCTCGAGCTCGGCGGCCTCCTGGTCGCCAAGCTCGCGGCAGGCGAGCGCGAGCAGCACGCGTGCCCGCGCCAGATCGTAGGGCGCCGCGAGCTCCCGCCAGGTGTCGGCCGCCCGGCGGGCGGCCGCTAGCGCCGCCCGCGCGTCTCCTCCGTTGAGGTCGACTGTGGCGCGCGCGTGAGCCGCGAGCGCGGAGAGCGCGCCG
>DASQTS010000207.1:0-2689 GCA_035641775.1 Thermoleophilaceae bacterium | reverse complement strand
GAGAGCGCGACGAGCACGATGCCGATCGTGTTCGCCCACACGATCGTGGACGCGCCGAAGTAGGGAGCGAGCAGGCGGACGGCGGCGATCTCGGCGCCGAGCGAACCCGTCCCCACGACGAAGACGAGGATTGGGAGTGGCGGCATCTACGGCACAGCGTGGCAGGGCGCTCCGCCGCAGACGTCGACCACCTGGCCGCCGACCTTGAGGAACTCCGACTTCTGCATGCGGGCGCTTGGCGTGGCCCGCGGGTTGTCGTGCGGGTCGTCGCCGCTGCGGTTCGGGGTATTGCCCGCCGGCGGCGCATCCGTGCCCTGTGTCACCGTGCCGACGGTACGGGGCGGCCCGGTGTCCCACATCACGATCGCCGAGCCGTTGAACGGGAAGCTCCCGATCGACGGGATCAGCTGGAAGCGGGGCCACGGCGAGCGGCCCGGGTCGAGAACTGGCCTGTACCCGCGCGCCCCGATCGTGCGCGCCTGCACCTCGGCGGCGGTGTCGGAGACCTGGTGGTCCCCGAACGCCACGTGCATCAGCACCTCGTGGCGCGGCGTGTTCGGCAGCGGATCGCTCGTCATGTGGTGCGCGTAGCCGTTCGCCTCGGCGCGATCCCAGAGCAGCTGGATGTGCTGCATCCACAGCTGCCTGTCGATCACCTTCCGGTAATTCGGGTAGCTGATCGCCGCGTAGGCGTCGAAGTCGACGCTGCGCTGGAGCAGCGTGGAGTAGTTCATCCCGGGCACGCCGAGCACCGCCCGGTCGAAGTCAGGCGCCACGGCGGTCAGCCCGCCGCCCATGATCCCGCCCTGGCTGTTGCCGTCGAAGAACAGCCTCGTCGTGTCGAGCACGCTTTGACCGCCCTTCTGGAAGGCGGCGTGCGAGGACAGCCCCTGCGGGTGGATCATCGCCCGGCCGAGGAACAGCATGTTGAGGAAGCCCTGCTGCATGCGGTCCGCGATTGTGTTGAAGCCCGAGAGGTCGGACAGCACGGAGACGATGTGCTGAATGTCGTCGTCCGAGAAGCCCGCCCAGGCGGTCGCGCAGAACACGAAGTTGTGCTCGTTCGACATCGACCTGACGTTGCCGGCGTCGATCTCGGTGGGTTCGCCGAGCAGCCCGTGGCCGTACAGCGACGGTCGCGCCCTCGGCGGTGCGGCTGGGTCGAGCGCGGAGCGGGGGATGTTGCAGTGGAACTTGGCCGTCGTGGTGCCGAGGCGGCGCGGCAGGCCGCGCCGGTTGAGGCTGAAGCGGCCGCCGGGAGCGCACCGGTTCGTGAGGTAGCACGGCACGGTGAGAGTCCCCTCGACCTTGCGCGCGATGCGGTCGTCCTCAGCCGGCGCGAGCGCGGTGACCGCGTCGACCGTGAACGCGGGCGAGCTGCCGGCGACGGTGAGGTCCCTCAGGTTCGTGTCGCCCAGCGTCCTGAAGGCGTCGTTGCGGATGTGGAGCATGCGGCCGGCGAGGCTTCGCTGGCTAGCCACGGTGAAGTCCCACGCCGTGTAGACGTGCCGCCCAGTGTTCACCTTCCCCATCGCGCGGCGGACCCGCCCGGCGTGGCGGCCGCGGATGCCCGCCCCGTCGATCCGGCGGCCGCGGGCGTCGCGCAGGTTCCGCAGCACCACCACGTACCGCGCGCCCTCCTTGAAGTTCCGCGCCGGACGGATGATCAGCAGGCGGTCCCTGCGGCGCCGTGCGTTGGAGTCGAGCTCGGCCCAGATCGGGTGCCGCCGGCCGGTGCGCGCGTTGAAGACCAGGATCGGGGACCTGCTCCGAAGGCCCCGGCGCAGGTTCGTAAGCGGCGGCAGCTTGCTCTGGCGGACCGCGGCCGCCGTGTCGAGGCCGGGCACCTTCAGCAGCAGCGCGCTCCCGGGGCTGAAGCCATCAGCGCGGTTGATGTCCGCCGGGTCGATCGGCCTCCCGTTCTTGTTTCGCGGCATGTCGGCCCTGCGGAGGTTGAGGCGCACGCCGGTGTCAGTCCGCTTGTCCCGCTTCGTGTACGCGTCGCTCGGCCAGGGCAGCATTCGCTTCGCCGAGGCCGCGGTGGGGATGATCAGCAGCAGCGTGAGAGCCGCCGCGGCGGCCGCGAGTCCAGTCCTCATGGCGGGCGATCCTATCCGGCGCCCGTTCTAGTCTCGCCCGAGTGGACCTCGCCGCCGCGGACCGCAGCTATCTCTGGCATCCGTTCACCCAGCAGCGCGGGTGGGCGCGCGAGCAGCCGCTGATCGTCGATCGCGCTGAGGGGACCGACCTGATCGACGTGAACGGCGAGCGCTACATCGACGGCGTGTCATCCCTGTGGTGCAACGTCCACGGGCACGCGCATCCGCGCATCGACGCGGCGGTGGCCGACCAGCTCGGGAAGGTCGCCCACTCCACGATGCTCGGGCTCAGCCACCGGCCCGGCATCGAGCTGGCCGGGCGGCTCGTCGAGCTGGCCCCGCCCGGGCTCACCCGGGTCTTCTACTCCGACTCGGGCTCCACAGCCACGGAGATCGCCCTGAAGATGGCGTTCCAGTACTGGCGCCAGCGCGGGCAGGACCGGCGGCGCTTCGTGTCCCTGAAGATGGCCTACCACGGCGACACGATCGGCTCGGTCTCGGTCGGAGGCATCGACCTCTTTCACTCGCTATACGAGCCGCTCCTCTTCGACACGCTGAGGGCCGAGCCCGGCAACGCGGCCGACATGGAG
>DASQTS010000206.1:0-2617 GCA_035641775.1 Thermoleophilaceae bacterium | reverse complement strand
GTGCGGCTCGCGACTTGGAACGTCAACTCGCTCAAGCAGCGCATTCCGCGGCTCTTGCCGTGGCTCGATCAGCGGCGGCCTGACGTCGTTTGCCTTCAGGAGACCAAGCTGGCTGACGATGCGCTGGCTGAGGTTCTCGGGGAAGAGCTCTCGGATCGCGGCTACGAGGTCGCTGCTCATGGCGAGGCGACCTGGAACGGGGTCGCGATCCTGTCGAGGGTTGGGCTCGAGGACGTCGAGCGGGGGCTCGATGGGGCACCCGGGTTTCCTCATCCCGAGGCGCGTGCCATCGCCGCCACCTGCAGCGGCATTCGGGTCCACTCGGTCTATGTTCCGAACGGCCGGCAGCCTGGCTCGGACCACTACGCCTACAAGCTCGACTGGCTTCGGGCTCTTCGTGACGTCGTGGCGGCCGGGCCCGAGAACACCATCGTCGCCGGCGACATGAACATCGCGCCGACAGACGACGACGTCTTCGACCCCGACGCCTACATCGGCCAGACGCACGTCACCGGCCCGGAGCGGGAGGCGCTTGACGAGCTTCGGGCGCTTGGGCTGCATGACGTCGTCCGCGATCGCTGGCCCGGCGAGCGGGTCTTCTCCTACTGGGACTACCGCGCCGGCATGTTCCACCAGGACCTCGGCATGCGCATCGACCTCGTCCTTGCCAGCGGGCCCGTGGCGGAGCGCGTGAAGGCGGCCTGGATCGACCGCCACGCGAGGAAGGGCAGCGGGCCGAGCGACCATGCCCCCGTGATGATCGACCTCGACGAGGCGCCGGACGGCGACATCGGGCCGGTCGTGCCGCCGCCGTCGCGCCCGGTCACAAAGCGCGGCGCCAAGAAGCTGCCGCAGGCGTAGCTACTTCTTGCGGTCGCGGTCGCGCGACGGCTGCACGCGCTTCGGCTCGCCCGGCATCTTGGGGTAGTCGGGCGGATAGGGCATGTCGCCCTCGCCCTCCGCCTCGTCGCGCTCGTACATCTCGAGCAGCGGCTCCAGCGAGTGGTGCACGTCGTCGATCGCCGCGTGCAGGTCGCCGAGCTCCGCGAAGCGGGCAGGCATGGTCGCGACGTTGAAGTCCTCCGGCTGCACCGACTCGAGCTCGTCCCAGGTGACCGGCGCCGACACCGGCGCGCCCGGCTTCGGCCGGATGCTGTACGCGGAAGCGATCGTCCGGTCGCGCGCGTTCTGGTTGTAGTCCACGAAGATCCGCCTGCCGCGCTCCTCCTTCCACCACTTGGTGGTGACCTCGCCCGGCAGCCTCCGCTCGAGCTCGCGGCCGAAGGCGATCGCCGCGTGGCGCACGTCGGTGAAGGTCCAGCGCGGCTCGATGCGCACGTAGATATGCACGCCGCGGCCCCCGGACGTCTTCGGGAAGCCGACGTAGCCGATGTCGGACAGCAGCACCCGCGCGACGCCGGCCACCCGCACGGCGTCGTCGAAGTCGGTGCCCGGCTGGGGGTCGAGGTCGAGCCGCAGCTCGTCCGGGTGGTCCGCGTCCTCGCGCCGCACCGGCCACGGATGGAAGGTGATCGTGCCCATATGGGCGCACCACGCCACCACGGCGATCTCGGTGGGACAGATCTCGTCCGCGTGCCGGCCCGACGGGAACTCGATCCGGCACGTCTCCACGTAGTCCGGGGCGCCCCTCGGGATGCGCTTCTGGAAGAAGGCATCGCCGCCGCCCTTCTCCCGCGTGGACAGGACGATTCCCTCGTGCACGCCCTTCGGCCAGCGCTCGAGCGTGGTCGGCCGCTCGGACAGCGCGCGCATGATGCCGTCGTCCACCGACACGTAGTACCTGGCGACGTCGAGCTTGGTGATGTCCGGCGAGCGGTCGGTCCCGGGGAAGATCACGCGATCGGGACTGGACACGCGCACCTCGCGGCCGCCAGCCTCGATCGTCGTGGCGTCGGTCTTCGCCATTCCCCGGAGTTCTACGCCCGGGTAGATTCCCTTGCATGGCGCTCAGGCATCGCCTTGCCGACGCCAGCTACTGGTTCTACGACCGCTGGCGGCACAAGAACGCGTTCCAGGCGGCCGAGCAGCCCTGCACCGCGACCGACTTCTCCGGCTGCGAGGGGAAGAAGTACGCGGTGCTGGTGACGTTCCGCAAGGACGGGACCGCGGTGCCCACGCCCGTCTGGTTCGGCCTCGACGACGGCCGCTTCGTCGTGAGCACGGAGGCGCGCACCGCGAAGGTCAAGCGAATCCGCCGCGACCCGCGCGTGAAGGTCTTCCCGAGCGACCCGCGCGGCAAGCCGCTCGGCCCCGGAGTGGAGGGGACCGCGCGCATCCTCGAAAGCGAGCCCGAGCGCGAGCGGGCGGAAGCCGCGCTCGATCGCCACTACGGCCGCACGCGGCGCATCTACGAGGGCATCATGACGCGGCCCAGCGATATGGTCTATGTCGAGGTGAAACCGGCCTCAACCGCGTGAGAGGAGCGCCTCGAGCTTGTCCAGGCTGTCGGTCCAGCCGTCGTGGTGGAGCGCGCGGCGCGCCTCCGTCCTGAACGGTCCCTGGGCCAGCGCGAGCTCCGTCGACTCGCCGGCGTCGCCGAAGACCAGCTCGGCGACGTTCTCGACGTCGTCGGGATCCGGCTCCTCCCAGCGGAACG
>DASQTS010000205.1:0-6979 GCA_035641775.1 Thermoleophilaceae bacterium | reverse complement strand
TGGTCGGTCCTGCCGAGCATGTCGACCAGCGACGCGGAGTCGTCGTCGTCCCGCGCGGCCGGCGCGTCGAGTGACGCCGCCTCGTAGCTGGCGGCCGCCTCCTGTGCCTCGAGCACCTGCTCGGCCGTGCAGCCGAGGTGTGCGGCCACCTCGCGGACCTTCGGCGACCGGCCGAGCTCCTTCGAGAGAACCTCGGTCGCCCGGTTCACCGCCAGCGTTCGCTCCTGGAGGTCGCGCGGCACGTGCAGGGACCAGCCCTTGTCGCGGAAGTGCCGCTTCAGCTCGCCGAGGATGGTCGGCGCGGCGTAGCTCGTGAACTTCGTGCCCCGTCCGGGCTCGAAGCGGTCGATCGCCTTGATCAGGCCGAGGCTCGCGACCTGGAGCAGGTCGTCGAACGGCTCGTCCGTGTAGGTGTAGCGCAGCGCGAGGTCACGCGCGAGCGGCAGGAAGCGCTCGCAGAGCTCCTCGCGCGCGGCGAGATCCCCCAACTCGTGGTAGCGGACCAGCAGCCGGCGCTCGGTCTCCCTCGAATCGGCGCTCGTGCAGGACGCGCGTCGTGCGGGCCCTGCGAATCCGAGTGCCGCAACGGTTGCAGCGGACATACGTTGGACCTTTCGTCGTTCTTGACGTTTCGGTCCGTTTCGCGACCGTCTGGTGACGATCGCGCTGCGTCCCTCTGAGGACTTGCTGGGCACCAACCTGGACCAGTGTTCCCGGTGGGCGACCTATTTGGGAGTGTCTCCCCACGAAGTGGTTACTAAACCCGCCGCCTGGGAACGCCGGCGCCTCCGACGGCGGTTCGGCCAGCGGAGACCGGGTACCCGGGAGGCATGGCACAAACAGTCGAAAAGATCATGACCCGGGACCCCCGCACGATCAACGCCGACGACCCGATCGTCGAGGCCGCGCGTGTGATGCGCGACAGCGACATCGGCGACGTAATCGTCATGGAGGGAGGCCAGGTCAGCGGCATCGTCACGGATCGCGACATCGCCGTCCGCGCGATCGCCGAGGGCCGCGACCCCGAGTCGACGCCCGTGAGCGAAGCCTGCACGACCGGCGTCGAGACCATCGACCCGAGCGCGAGCGTGGACGACGCGCTGCGCCAGATGCGCGAGCACGACATCCGCCGGCTCCCGGTCGTCAAGAACGGCCGCCCGGTCGGGATCCTGTCGCTCGGGGACCTCGCGGTCGAGCGCGAGCCCGACTCGACGCTCGCCGACATCTCCGCGGCGTCGCCGGATCAGTGAGCGCCGACGAGCGCGAGGAGCCGCGTGAGAAGACGGGCGAGGGGGACCGCTCGAAGGACCCCTCGCCCCACCACGCGCTGAACACGCCGGTGGGCGAGCCGGACCCGACCGAGTGGCCGGACCCCTACGAGCAGCGACCCGACCCTCGCGACGAGGACCACCCGCCCACCGGCAGCACGAGCACGAGCGAGCCGCATCCGGAGCGGCACCCGCAGCCGGACACGGCGAAGGAGTACGACTAGCCGCTCAGCCTTCCACTCCCGTGGAAGTGTGCGGTGCGCCGACCGGCTTCGACTCAGGCGAGCCGCGCTGCCGCAAGTACACGGCCAGGATCGCCATCGAGCCGACGGCGAGGAACTCGGACTGCCAGTTCTGGAGCGTCCGCTCCCAGAAGTCCGGCGTCGTGATGTAGCTGCCCCAACTCAGCGGGTCCTGCTGGTGGTCGAGCCGCTCCGTGTTGTACTCCGCGACACCGGTGACCGACTGCGCGAACCAGGTCCCGATCCAGATCGTGCCCATCACGAGCAGCAGCGAGTTCTCGTAGAGCCTGGTCCGGATCCCGCCGACCGTTGCCCAGCGCGGTGAGTTCTGCTGCGCGTGGGAGCCGATCTTTTGCTGCTGGTCGGACTCAGGCCCTGCTTTGTCGAGTTCCTTCGACTCCGGCGAGCCCCGTTGAAGCAGCCAAACCGTGAGCACCACGAAGAGCGTGAACTGGAGGTACTCGGACTGCCAGTTCTCCATGACCGCCACGCCGAACTCCGACGACACGAGGTAGCGCGCGAGCGAGATGCGCGGGTCGCCGTGGCGGTCCTGGTCCTCGTTGAAGTCGGCGTGGCCGGCGATCGCCTGGCCGACGATCGCGGCGAGGAACAGCGCGAGGAAGACGATCGACAGACCGTTGTGCTTGAAGAAGCGCACGGCTAGTTGTGGATCAGGCCGATGACCGAGAAGAAGACGATCCCGGCGGTGATCAGCACCAGATAGGTAACGAACATCGTTCGCACGTCAGCCCTCCAGTTCGCACTCGTACGGCTGGTCGGGAAGCGTGGGCACGCAGCCGGCGGCGGAAATCTTCCAGCCATTGGGACCCTCGTCGAGGAAATCGCTGTTGCCCTCGGCCAGTGTCGTGACGGCGTTCGTGATCTCAACGCGCGTGCCGGCGACGCGGCCACCCTTCGGCAGCTCGAGCTCCAGGATCGCCTCCTCGCAGGGCTTTTTCCCCTGCTGCTCCAGCTTCGAGGCCGTCTCCTCGGTCAGCTCGCCGCAGGCCGCCGCACCGTCATCCGTCTCCAGCGCCGCATGGAAGCGCTCGGTGACCGCGGCGGCATCGTCCGCCCGCTCGCCGGTGCCGCACCCGGCCACCGCGAGGGCGAGCAGGCAGGCAGCTGCTGCGACCTGGGGTCCCACGACAGTCCGTTGATGCCCCGGTGTGCGCCGTGGGCAAACCGGGTAGCGTCGGCGCGTGCGGCGCTCACTCTGGTTCGAGGGCAGGGAACGGCCGGAGCGGCCGGCGCTCGGCCGCGACATCACGGTGGACGTGGCGGTCGTGGGCGCCGGAATCGTGGGCCTCACGACCGCGCTGCTGCTCGAACGCCAGGGCGCGAGCGTCGCCGTGCTCGAGATGCGCCACGTGGCAGCCGGCGCCAGCGGCTACAACACGGCGAAGCTCAGCTCCCTTCACGGGCTGACTTACTCGCAGCTCGTCAAGAAACTCGACCGCCAGAAGGCGCGCACCTACGGCGAGGCGAACGAGGCCGGCATCGCGCGCGTGGTCGAGCTGGCGGACGAGCTCGGCATCGACTGTGACCTGCGGCGCAAGCCGAACTTCACCTACGCCGAGGACCCATCTGACCTTGACGCGGTCCGCGAGGAGGCGGATGTGGCCGGCGAGCTCGGCCTCCCCGCGACGTTCGTGGACGAGCTCGACCTTCCCTACCCCGTGGCGGGGGCGGTGCGCTTTGACGACCAGGCCGAGTTCCACCCGGTGAAGTACGTCGACGGAATCTCCGCGGCGCTCCGCGGGCCACTCCACGAGAACACGCGCGTGACCGGGATCGACGGCAACCGCGTGACGACCGCGGTTGGCGCGCGCGTCACCGCGGAGAACATCGTCGTCGCGACTCACCTGTCGTTCCTCGACCGCGGGCTCTACTTCGCGCGCTGCCATCCCGAGCGCTCCTACGTTGTGGCGGGCAGGGCGGGCGACCTCCCGGCCGGGATGTACCTCTCGACCGAATCGCCCGCGCACTCGATCCGCGCGCACGGCGAGTGGCTGCTCGTGGGCGGCGAGAGCCACAAGACGGGGCAGGCCGACGAGAGCGAGCGCTACGACCGGCTGGCCGCCTGGGCGCGCGAGCGCTTCGGCCTCGAGCCGGAGCTGCGCTGGGCCACGCAGGATCAGATGCCGGTAGACAACGTGCCGTACGTCGGCCGCCACGACCCGCTGTCGTCGGGCCTGTGGGTGGCCACCGGGTTCAAGAAGTGGGGCCTCGCGATGGGCACCGCGGCGGCGGAGCTGCTGGCGGCGCAGATCGCCGGCCGCGAGCACGCTTGGAGCGAGCTGTTCGACCCGAGCCGCCTACGCCCGCTCGCCGGCGGCCCCTCGTTCGTGAAGGAGAACGCGAACGTGGCGCTTCGCTTCGTGGGTGACCGAGTCACGAATCGCGGCGCGCCGCGCTGCACCCACATGGGGTGCCTGCTGCAGTGGAATGGCGCCGAGGACACCTGGGACTGCCCGTGCCACGGGTCCCGCTTCGCGGCTGGCGGCGAGGTCATCGAGGGCCCCGCCACGCGGCCGCTCAGGATTCGGCAGCCTTCTGGTTGAACTGCGCCGCCGTGAGCGACAGGCCGCCGTCCACCACGAACGAGGCGCCGTTCGCATAGCGCGCGTCCGGCGACGCGAGAAAAGCGATCGTGGCCGCGATCTCGTGCGCGTTTCCGGGGCGCCCTTCGGGTAGCGCTGGACGCTTGTGGTCCGACGGGTTCTCGTCCGCGGCACCCGTCATCGGAGTGGCAATCTCGCCGGGCGCCACGGCGTTGACACGGATCCCGTGCTCGCCGAGCTCGAGCGCCATCACCTTCGTGAGCAACCCGAGCCCTCCCTTCGCAGCGCAGTACGCCGCGGCTCCCGGCAGCGGGATGTGCTCGTGCACAGAGGTCACGTTGATGATGCGGCCCTCCGTGCGAGCGTCGACCATGATCTGGGCGGCGCGCTGCGCGCAGACGAAAGCGCCGGTCAGATTGAGGTCGAGGATCTCGCGCCAGTCGTCGAGCGGAAACTCGAGGAAGGGATGCGTCTCGCCGCCGCCGGCGTTGTTCACGAACACGTCCAGCCCGCCGAGCTCGCCCGCCAGCGTCTCCACGACCTCGCCGGCGTCGTCGAAGCGCGTGACGTCGAGCTGCGTGACCAGTGCGCGGCGTCCCACCGCCTGAACCTCGCGGGCGGTCGCCTCGGCGCCCTCGCGGTCGCTGTGCCACGTGATGCCCACGTCGTATCCGTCCCGAGCCAGCCGGACGGCGGTGGCCTTGCCGATGCCCGAGTCCGACGCCGTGACGATCGCTGCTTTGCTCATATGGAGGGCGTACCCGGGTGGGGTGCGGTGATGCAGAGTACGATGGGCCCCATGGCGGAGGATTCCGAGCAGGCCGTCCCGGCGGAGGGCGCCTCGCGGCTCATCGAGCCGGACTGGACCGCGGACGTCGAGGCCGAGCGCAAGCCCGGGCTGCGCGCGGAGATCTCAAACGCGATGGTCGGCCTCAAGAAGGAGTTCTACGGCAAGGGCCCGACCAAGGCGAAGACGTACATCAACGACAACTACGTCTTCTGCGTCATGCAGGGCGGGCTCACGCGCAACGAGGAGACGCTGCTCGCCGCCGGCCACGAGCACCTGGTCCGCCAGTACCGGTTGAAGTTCCAGGAGGCGATGGCGGCGCCCACCACCGAGGCCGTCGAGCGCCTCACCGGGCGGAAGGTCCTGGGCTACCACAGCCAGATCGTGTTCAACCCTGAGCACGCGATCGAGATGTTCATCCTCGACTCGCCGCCGGCCTAGCTGGTCACCACCTCGGCGTCCCCGTCAATGCGCACATCCGCGAGCGTCACCTGCTCGCCCTCGCGCTCGAAGCGGAGGTCCATTCGGGCGTCCCCGAGCTCGAGCCCCGTCAAGTCCACGCGCTGCAGCCAGCGCGGCAAGGAGGGGCGGATGATGCACAACCGCCTGTTCAGCGCGTCCGGGCTCAGCCCGAGCCCCCACTTGAGGAGGAACGGGATCGAGCCCGCGGCCCAGGCCTGTGGCTGGCAGGCCACCGGGTACGGGACCGGCTCGTCGAACTCATCGCGGGCGAAGCCGGCGAATAGCTCCGGCAGCCGATAGTCGCCGAAGCGGGAGGCCGCCTCGAGCAGGCCCTCGAAGATGAGGGTGAAGTCTTCGTCGAACCCGTAGCGGCGCAGCCCGGAGGCGATGAGCGCGCTGTCATGCGGCCAGACAGACCCGGTGTGGTAGCCGACCGGGTTGTAGGCGGGGTGGCTCTGGGCGAGCGTCCGGATGCCCCAGCCGGAGAACATGTCGGGGCCCATCAGCACGTCTCTGATCGCGCGCGCCGGCTCATCGCTCACCGCGTTCGCCCACAGCAGGTGCCCCTGGTTGGAGGTCAGCCCCGTACCAGGGCGCTTGTCCGCGTCGAGGCCGATCGCGTAGCAGCCCGGGTCATCGACCCAGAACCGCTCGAGAAGCGCCTCCAGGGCCCCGGCGTCGTCGCGAAGGCGCTCGGCCCGCGCGCCCTCCCCATCGAGCTCGAACATCCGTGCCATCAGCCGCTTCGCCCGGATGACGTAGCCCTGCACTTCCACGAGCGCAACCGGTGCCCGCAGCGGATCGCCGCGTTCGTCCGGTACGCCGTCGGCGGAGTCCTTCCAGCCCTGCGTGACGAGCCCGCCCGGGGAGCGCCGCTCGTACTCGACGAGGCCGTCGCCGTCGAGGTCGCCATAGCGGTCGATCCATTCGAGCGCCGCCTCCGCTGGGCCGCGGAGCTCGCGGAAGAGGTCGAGGTTGCCGGACCAGTCGGCGTGCCGGCACAGGAGGCAGAGGAACAGGGGGGTCGCGTCGACGCTCCCGTAGTAGCGCGCGAACGGCGTCTCCCCGAGCGTGGCGGGCTCGCCGGCGCGGAGCTCGTGGAGGACCTTGCCCGGCTGCTCGTCGCGCTCGTCGTCCACGACCTGCCCGAGCCGGCCCGCGAGCAGCCGCACCGTGTCCTCGGCGACGCGCGGGACGAATGACAGCGTCTGGAACGCCGTGATGAGGCTGTCGCGGCCGAACAGCGTGGCGAACCACGGCACCCCGGCGGCGAAGTACGAGTGGCCGTCCAGGCTCGAGCGCAGCAGCTCGAGGTCGTCGAGCGAGCGCTGGAGGATCCGGTTGAAGAGCTGGTCGTCCGAGCTCGCCCGGGAGCCCTCCCGGCCGTCGCGTGCCGGCCTCGGGCCCGCCGGCTCGGCGTCGCCGTCCTCCGAGATCTCGAAGTCGACCGCGAGGTCGATGCCGCCGCGCGGCGGCAGGTCGAGGTCGAAGACGAGCGCGCCGTCGTCGCCCTGGCGCGCCGCCGGCTCGGTCCGCAGCGCGGTCACGCGCCGGACCCCGTCGCGGCCCACCGCGGAGAAGCCGTCCGGCCCGCTCTCCGGCGCGGAGCGCTCGTGCTGCTCGACGACCCCGCGCAGCTCGAGCATCGGCTGGAAG
>DASQTS010000204.1:0-2071 GCA_035641775.1 Thermoleophilaceae bacterium | reverse complement strand
GGGCCATCGTGCGCCACTACGTGGAGAGCCCCGTCGAGGGCCCGGCTCCCGAGCAGGCGCTCCACTGGTCGAGCTTCCGAGCGGCCCGCGACGGCATGGAGGCCGAGATCTACTGCGACGGTTCGCCGTGCCCGCTGCGGGAGGCAACCGGCAAGCTACTCGACCGGCTCGGGGAGACCGACCCCGAGATCGAGGGCATAGAGCGAATCGTCCGCGAGGGCAACGGAGCGGACAGGCAGCGCGCCGCTCACAGGGAGGGCGGCATGCCGGCCCTGCTCCGCTACCTCGCGCATCACACGGGAGCTCGATAAGCCGGTCGGCACCCGCCCGGGCCGATACTTCGTCGGTTGGCGAACTTTTGTATCGTGAGCGTCCTGTGACCGACGCGCATGACTACCTCGAGCGGCGCTGGTGGGCGCTGGTGCTGCTGTGCATGACCCAGTTCATGGTCGTGCTCGACGCCTCGATCGTGAACATCGCGCTGCCGTCGATCGGGGAGGACGTCGGGATCTCGCAGGAGAACCTCTCGTGGGTCGTAAACGGCTACGTGCTCACGTTCGGCGGATTCCTGCTGCTTGGCGGGCGCATGGCGGACCTGCTCGGCCGCCGGCGCATATTCATGGTGGGTCTCGCGATCGTCGCGGTCGCCTCGCTATTCGCGGGCTTCGCGCAGAGCGAGGGGGTCCTGATCGCGGCGCGAGCAGCGCAGGGACTCGGAGCGGCGATCATCGCGCCCAGCGCGCTCTCGATCGTGACGACGATCTTCCGCGACGGCTCCGAGCGCAACAAGGCACTCGGCGCCTGGGGCGCAGTCGCCGGCTCCGGCGGTGCCGCCGGCGTCCTGCTGGGCGGGGTCCTCACCGACGGTCTCGGCTGGGAGTGGGTCATGTGGGTGAACGTGCCGGTCGCGCTCGTCGTGCTGGCGCTGACTCCGGGCCTGATCCCCGAGAGCCGCTCGGAGTCGCGGACGCGCTCTTTCGACCTGGCCGGCGCCGTCACCGTCACTGCCGGCCTCTCGCTGCTGGTGTACGCGATCGTCGACGCGGAGAGCGCCGGGTGGGGCTCGGCAAAGACCATCGGGCTGCTGGGCGTCGCGATCGCCCTCCTAAGCCTCTTCACCGCGATCGAGCTCCGGTCCAGGTCGCCGCTGGTGCCGTTCGGCATCTTCCGCAAGCGCACGCTGACGGGCGCCAACGCGGTCGGCCTCATGGTCGGGGGCTCGCTGTTCGCGATGTTCTTCTTCATCACGCTGTACATGCAGCAGGTGCTCGGGTACAGCCCGATCAAGGCGGGACTCTCCTATCTGCCGCTGTCGGTCGCGATCATCCTGTCGGCCGGAGTCGCGTCGCAGCTCGTGACGAAGATCGGCTTCAAGCCGGTGCTGGTGGCCGGCCTGGTGCTCATCGCGGGCGGACTCGCCTGGTTCAGCGGAGTCTCGGTGGACGGCGGTTTCACGACCGACATCCTCGGGCCCTCGCTGCTCGCCGCGGTGGGTCTCGGCTTCGCGTTCGTGACGACCACCATCGCCGCGGTGTCAGGGATCGATGACAGCGAGCAGGGTCTGGCCAGTGGCCTGATCAACACCTCCCAGCAGGTGGGCGGCGCGCTCGGCCTCGCGATTCTCGCGACGGTCGCCAATTCCCAGACCGATGACGTCCTGGCCGCGACCGGCGGGAACGCGCAGGCACTACCCGGCGCCCTCGTGGAGGGCTTTCAGTCCGCCTTCCTCGGGGCCGCCCTGATCGCCGTGATCGGCCTGGTGCTGACCCTCCTCCTGATCCGCGGCGCCGACAGCCGTGCGCACGTGGCCCTGAGCGAGAAGGACGACGCGGCGACAGCAAGGGTCTGACCCGTCCGGGGCCTTTAGGACAGGCGTCGCCGCCGCGCCGCGTGGGCGCGGCGGGAGCCTGAACGGTTGGAGGCGGGTTAGGCCGCTTCGCGGAGCGCGGCGACGGCGTCGTCCTGCGCCAGGCGGCGCAGGGCGCGGTCCTCGAGCTGGCGGACTCGCTCGCTCGAGAGCCCGAGCCGGCGGCCGGTCTCACGGAGCGCCTGGGGCTGCTCGCGGGCGAGG
>DASQTS010000203.1:0-11658 GCA_035641775.1 Thermoleophilaceae bacterium | reverse complement strand
CTCGGCACGGTGGAGCAGGCGCCCCAGCAGGACGGCCGCAACATGACGATGCTGCTGGCGCCGAGCAAGAAGAAGGCCGAGCAGGACGAGGACGGCCAGGCGCCCGAGGCGCCGCCGGCCGAAGCACCGCCGGCCGACGCTCCCGCCGCGGCGGAGGGCTGAGCTGCAGGAGATCCGGTTCACTCCCTCCGGGATCGCGTACGCGACCGTGGGGAGTGGCCCGCCGCTGGTGCTGCCGGCGTGGTGGGTCAGCCATCTGGAGCTCGACTGGCAGCAGCCCACGTTCCGCTCCTTCGTCGAGACGCTCGCCAGTCAGCGGACGGTGATCCGGTACGACCCGCCGGGTGCCGGCATGTCGGAAGGCGCCAAGTTCGGCCTGGACGGCGAGCTGGTGGCGCTGAAGGCGGTGATGGACGACGCGGGAGTGGAGCGCGGGGCGCTGCTCGGGATCTCGAGCGGGGCGTGCGTGGCGGTGGCGTTCGCGTCGCGGCTGCCGCACCGCGTCGAGGCGCTCGTACTGTACGGCGGCTATCCCGCGGGGGAGGGGGTCACGAGCGCCGAGGCGCGCGACACGATCCTCGCGGCCGTTCGCTCACATTGGGGCGTGGGGTCGCGGCTGCTGGCCGACGTGTTCCTCCCCGAGGCAACTGGCGGGGAGCTGGCCGAGTTCGCCCGCTTCCAGCGCGAAGCCGCGAGCCCGGAGGCGGCGGCGGAGCACCTTGGCTTCGTGTACTCGGTGGACGTGCGCGAAGAGCTGCCGCGGGTCGAGGCCCCGACGCTCGTCGTCCATCGGCGGGACGACCGGGCGATACCGGCCGCATGCGGCCGGGAGCTGGCGGCGACAATCCCGGGCGCTCGGCTTCAAATGCTGGACGGGTCGCAGCACCTGCCGTGGCGAGGCGACGCGGCGGCCGTGGCGGCCGCTGTGGGCCGCTTCCTGGACGGGCGGGAACCGACCCAGGCCGGCGTCGCCCGCGAGCTGAGTGCTCGGGAGATCGAGGTGCTCCGGCTGGTGGCCGACGGGCTGAGCGACGCGGAGATCGCGGAGCGCCTCGTGCTGAGCGAGCACACCGTCCACCGGCACGTGGCCAACATCCGCGCGAAGCTGCGCCAGCCGTCGCGAGCGGCGGCGGTGGCGCACGCGGCGCGTCTCGGACTGATCTGACGCCTGGCCGCTTTCGGCCATTCGCGAATGGCCGGTTTCGGCGAAGTCAGGGCGATGCGCCGGCGGTTCAATCGGGGCATGAACCTCTGGGACCGCATCGGAGCACGTCTGTACGACCCGTTCCTCTGGCTCGGCGAGCACCGTGGCATGGAGCGCCACCGCGCAGAGCTACTCGAAGGCGCTCGCGGCCGTGTGCTCGAGATCGGCGCCGGGACGGGGCTGAACCTGCGCCATTACCCCGCGGCCGCCGGCGAGCTGGTGCTCACCGAGCCCATGGAGGCGATGGCGCGAGCGCTCGAGCGGAGGCTGGCTCGCGACGGCACCAGCGGGTCGGTGCACCGCGCCGCTGCCGAGGAGCTGCCGTTCCCCGACGACTCGTTCGACACGGTGGTCTCGACCCTGGTGCTGTGCACGGTCGAGGACCCGGAGCGGGCGATCGCCGAGATCGGGCGGGTGCTGCGGCCGGGGGGCCGGCTGCTCTTCATCGAGCATCTGCGCTCGGACCACGAGCGCTGGGCACGCTGGCAGGACCGGCTCGAGCGTCCCTGGAAGGCGTTCGGCGCCGGCTGCCGCTGCAACCGGCCCACGCTCGAGCTCCTGGAGCGGAGCGGGCTCGCGCTGAACGGAGTCGCGCGAGGTAGGTGGCGCGGCATGCCGCCCGTGGTGCGCCCACTCGCCATCGGGAGGGCGGCGCTCTGAGCCTGGCGCTGGTGCTTTTGCCGCCGGGCATTCACGGGGGCGTCTGCTTCAATACACCGTTCGATGCCGAAGATGAAGACGCATTCCGGCGCCAAAAAGCGCTTCAAGAAGACCGCCAAGGGCAAGCTCCTCGCGCGGCACTCCTTCACGAGCCACAACCTCGGGAAGAAGAGCGCCAAGCGTAAGCGGCACCTGGGCCGGCCGGTCGTCGTCTCCGAGCACGATGCCAAGCGTGTCACGGAACTGATGCACAAGTGAGCCGGGTCAAGCGGTCAGTTCACGCGCGCAAGAAGCGCCGCGCCACGCTCGAGCGGACCAAGGGCTTCCGCGGCCAGGCGCACTCGAGTTACAAGAGGGCCAAGGAGGCTCTCCTCAAGGCCGATACGTACGCGTATCGCGACCGCCGCAACAAGAAGCGCGACTTCCGCCGCCTCTGGATCACCCGCATCAACGCGGCGGCTCGCCGCGAGGGCATGAGCTACAGCCAGTTCATGCACGGACTGAAGCTGGCCGAGATCGAGGTCGACCGCAAGGTGCTGGCGGACATCGCCGTCCGCGACCCCGAGACGTTCCGACGTTTTGCCGAGAAAGCCCGGGAGGCCGCGGCCGCTTAGGCGATTGCGGACACCAAGACCTCTCCCGGGCGCCTCTGAGTAGGCGCCCTTTTTGTTTCCGATGATCACATCCGCCGACAACGAAAAGCTCAAGACGATTCGCAAGCTCCAGCAGAAGCGCTGGCGGACGAAGCTTGGGCTGTTCAGCGCGGAGGGGGAAGACCTGCAGGGCCCCAACCCTCACTTCCTGCTGCGCGCCGGCGAGGACGTGGAACCCGACTTGCTCGACGGCGTTTCGACATTGGGCTCGGGCACCCGGGTCATCGGCGTCTACGAGCAGCGGTGGGCGGAGCCCGAGGGCGACCTCCTCGTGTACCTGCACACCGTCGAGGACCCGGGGAACGTCGGGACGATCATCCGCTCCGCGCACGCCGTTGCCGACGCGACTGTCGTGCTCGGCCCGGGCACCGCGGACCCTTACTCGCCGAAGGCCGTGCGGGCATCGATGGGCTCGATCTTCAGTCACCCACCCGCACAGGCAACGCTCGACGAACTCGATGGTCACAAACTCGCCCTCGATGCGAACGCGGACCGCGACCTGCGTGACGTAGAGGTCACAAAGCCGCTGGTGCTGGTGATGGGGTCCGAGAGGGGCGAGCTGCCGGAGGGAGTCGAGACTGCGCGCATCCCCGTCCACGCGGACTCGCTCAACGTCGCGATGGCGGCGACGGTCGCGCTCTACGAAACGGCACTTAGGATGGCGCGCGATGCCTGATCTGGCCCAGCTCCGAGCGGACGCGGAAACGGCGATAGGAGAGGCGCGGAGCACGCAGGAGCTCGAGGAGCTGCGTGTGCGCTACCTCGGGCGCAAGTCGGAGCTCACCGGCACGCTCCGCTCGATCGGCGACCTGCCGCCGGACCAGCGCGGCCCGGTCGGGAAGGCCGCCAACGAGGTCCGGGTCGCGCTCGAGGAGTTGCTCGCGCAGCGCACCGCCGAGCTCGAGGCGGCCGAGCTCGACAGCCGCCTGGCCGAGGACCGCATCGACGTCACGCTGCCGGGCGACCCGCCTCAGCCGGCCGGCCGGCTCCACCTGGTCTCGCAGATCAGGCGGCAGATGGAGGACATCTTCATCGGGCTCGGCTTCGCGGTGCTCGAGGGCCCGGAGATCGACTACGAGTACTACAACTTCACCGCGCTGAACCACCCCCCGGAGCACCCGGCCCGGGCGCCGCAGGACACCTTCTACCTGTCGGAGCACGTGGTGCTCCGCACGCACACGTCGCCAATGCAGGTGCGCGCGATGGAGGCGCAACCGCCGCCGGTCTACATCGTCGTGCCGGGCCGGGTCTACCGGCCCGACACGCCGGACGCCACGCACGTGCCGATGTTCCACCAACTCGAGGGACTCGCCATCGACGAGGACATCACGCTCGCGGACCTCCAGGGCGTGCTGCTCGCCTTCGCGCGACAAATGTTCGGCGAGCACACCGAGGTGCGACTGCGACCGGGCTACTTCCCGTTCACCGAGCCGAGCGTGGAGGTGGACGTGTCCTGCTTCCGCTGCGGCGGCACGGGTTACGAGGGCTCGCAGCGCTGCTTCACCTGCAAGGGCGAAGCGTGGATCGAGATCCTCGGGTCCGGGATGGTCGACCCGAACGTGCTCGACTACGTGCGCTCGAACGGCTACGACAGCGAGCGGGTGCAGGGCTTCGCGTTCGGCATGGGGATCGAGCGGATCGCGAGCGTGGTGCACGAGGTGCCCGACCTGCGGATGCTGTACGAGAACGACGCACGACTCCTGGAGCAGTTCGGCGCATGAGGATCCCGGTCGCATGGCTGAGCGAGTACTGCGACCCCGGCGTGCCGGCCGAGGAGATCGCCGACGTGCTCACGATGGCCGGCCTCAAGCTCGAGCGGCTGCACCGGGTGGGGGTCGGCGATCCGGCTGGGTTCGTGATCGGCCGCGTGCTGAGTGCCGAGCGGCATCCCGACGCGGACAGGCTGACGGTGTGCAGCGTGGACATCGGCGCAGGCGAGCCCAGCACGATCGTCTGCGGGGCGCCGAACGTCGCCGCCGGCCAGACCGTCGCCGTCGCCCGCCCGGGGGCGGTCATGCCCGACGGCACGAAGCTCGGCGAGGCGAAGCTGCGCGGGGTGAAGTCGAGCGGGATGATCCTCGCGGAGGACGAGGTCGGGATCGGGATGGACCACGACGGGATCATGGTCCTCGGCGAGGGGCCGGCGACCGGAGCGCCGCTCGCCGAGCACCTGCCGATCGTCGACCACGTGCTCGAGATCGAGATCACGCCGAACCGGCCCGACGCGATGGGCGTATACGGCGTGGCGCGCGACCTGCACGCGGTGACAGACGCCTCCCTGGCGGCGAACCCGACGGATGCAGACGCCGAGCCGTCCGGGTCGGACAGAGCCGAGGATTACGCGAGCGTCGAGATCGCCGATCCGGAGATCTGCCTGCGCTTCACCGCGCGCGTGTTCGAGGACGTGAAGCTGGGCCCGTCGCCGCTGTGGATGAAGCAGCGCCTGATGGCGGCCGGGCAGCGGCCGATCTCGAACGTCGTGGACATCACGAACTACGTCATGCTCGCCACCGGCCAGCCGCTGCACGCGTTCGACCTCGACGAGGTGCGCGGGCGCCGGATCGTGGTCCGCCGGGCGGACGACGGCGAGAAGATGACCACGCTCGACGACGCGGAGCGCACGTTCACCTCCGAGATGGCGCTCGTGTGCGACGCCGAGGGGCCGAGCGGGATCGCCGGGATCATGGGCGGCCAGATCTCCGAGGTGTCGGAGAAGACCACTCGCGTGCTGATGGAGGCGGCCACCTGGGTGGGGCCCAACATCATGCGGACCTCGAAGGCGCTCGGCCTGCGGACGGAGGCGTCGGCGCGGTTCGAGAAGCAGCTGCACCCGGAGCAGGCGATCGCCGCGCAGCGGCTCACGGCGAGGCTGATGGTGGAGCTGTGCGGGGCGCGCTTCGTGCCGGGGACGATCGACGCCTACCCAGCCAAGCCCGGGCAGCGCGTCGTCCCGCTGCGGGCGGAGCGCATGGAGAAGCTGCTCGGCGAGCACATTGACGAGGAGATCGCGAACGCCATCCTCGGACGACTCGGGTTCGCGCTGCTCCCGGACACCGGATGGGTCGTTCCGCCCTGGCGCGACAGCGACGTCCAGCGCGAGGCGGACCTGATCGAGGAGGTCGCGCGGATCCACGGGCTCGACAAGCTGCCCACGACGCTGCCGGCCCGCGGGGCCGCGATCGGCCGGCTCACCGGGAGCCAGCCGCTGCGCCGCCGGCTCGAGGACCTGCTGCGCGACCGCGGGCTGCTCGAGACGATCTCGTACAGCTTCATGTCGCCCGCGGCGCTCGGCCGGCTGCGGCTGCTGGACCAGGAGACGGTCGAGATCGAAAACCCGCTGAGCGAGGAGCTGAGTGTGATGCGGCCGCTGCTGCTGCCCGGCCTGCTCGACGCGGCGCGCCACAACGCCGCCCACGGGCGGGCGGGGGTGGCGCTGTTTGAGTCGGCGCACGTGTACCTGCCGGCGGGGCCACTGGAGCCCGTGCCCGAGGGCTCACCGGCCGGCGCCACGCCGGCGAACGAGACGAAGCACGTCGGTGCGTTTCTGACGGAGGCCGCGCCGGGCGGCTGGCGCACGCCCGCGCGAGCGGCGGACCTCCACGCGGCGAAGGCGCTCCTGGAGGCGCTGCTGGAGGCGGCCGGCATCGACTGGCGCGCGGCACCGGCGGCTCGGCCCTACCTCCATCCAGGTAGGTCCGCCTCGATCGTGACCTCAGAGGGCGTCGAGCTCGGCTGGCTAGGCGAGCTCCATCCGCTCGTGCTCCGCGAGTGGGAGCTGCAGGGACCGGCGGCCGCGTTCGAGCTGAACGTCGACCTCGTGCACGAGCTCACGCAGGGCCGGGTCTCGACGTACAGCGACGTGACGAGCTTCCCCGCCGTGCTGCAGGACATCGCAGTGATCGTTCCCGAGGACATCCCGGCCGCGAGGCTGGCCGAGGTCGTGCGCGCGGGCGCTGGTGACCTGCTCACCTCGTTGGAGTTGTTCGACCTCTACCGCGGCGAGCAGGTCGGAGAGGGCAACAAGTCACTCGCCCTGCGCCTCGAGTTCCGCGCACCCGACCGAACGCTCACCGACGACGAGGTGGCCAAGCGCCGCGCCGCCATCGAGAAGGAGCTCGAGTCGATAGGAGGCCGCCTCCGTGCTTAAACGGTCATTCCCTCGATCAGTGCCGCGGCCGGCGGCTGCAAGGCGCCGCCTGGCTGCGTCCTCGGTGCTAGCCGATGCCTCCGGCATCGACTGCGCCCGACTTCTTGCCATGCTCGCCTTTCGCTCGCCGGACCACGACCCTGATCTCGGTCATGACCGCTGACGGGGTCGCCGTCATCGGCGGGGCGGGCTTTGGGGGCGCGGTCGCCGCCGCGATCCTGCGGCGCCATCCGTCGCTCGAGCTCACCGCGGTCACCGCTCGCTCGGATGCCGGGCGGCGACACGACGAGCTCTATCCGCGCTACCGCGTGCCGCTCGAGCTCGAGGAGTTCGACGCGGACCGGGTTGCCGGGCGCGCGGGGGCCGCGGTCGTCGCCTATCCGCACGGCGCCGCCGCGCCCGCGGTCAAGGCGCTCCGTGAGCGCGGCCTCAAGGTCGTGGACCTCTCCGCCGACTTCCGCCTCGGCCGCGAGCTGTACGAGCGGTGGTACAAGCCCCACGACGCGCCCGAGCTGCTCGACGACGCCGTCTACGGCCTCACCGAGGCCCACCGTGACGAAATCGCGGGAGCCGGGCTGGTTGCCGCGCCCGGCTGCTACCCGACGGCCGCGCTGCTCGCTCTCTGGCCGCTGCGCGACCACATCACGGACGTCGTGGTCGACGCCAAATCGGGCGTCTCGGGCGCCGGCCGCGAGGCCACCCAGGCGACCCATTTCGTCTCCGTGACCGAGAACGTGCAGGCGTACAAGGTCGAGGGGCACCGCCACGCCGCCGAGCTCGAGCAGGAGCTCGGGAACGGCACCTCGTTCACGTTCGTGCCCCATCTGGTTCCGGTCGAGCAGGGCCTGCTGGCGAGTTGTTACGCGACGACGGGCCTCGACGCGCACAGCGTGCGCGGGCGCTTCGAGGAGGCGTACGCCGACGAGCCCTTCATCGACCTCGTGGACGAGCCGCCCGGCACCGACGAAGTTCGCGAGACCAACCGCTGCCGCATTCACGTGACGACAGTGGGCGACCGGGTCATCGTCCTGTCCGCGATCGACAACCTCTGGAAGGGCGCGGCCGGCCAGGCGGTGCAGGACCTGAACCTGATGCTGGGCCTGCCGGAGACGGACGGCCTGGAATGAGCGCCGGTACGGAGGGGGCCGCGACGGGCGCGCAGAGCGCGACCTTCTTCCGCTCGCGCTGGGTGGACGCGCCCACGCACGTCCGCGAGCTCGCCTCGCAGCTCTTGCCCGCCGGCTTCCGCGCCGCCGGGGTCGCGGCGGGCATCAAGCCGGACGGCCTCGACGTGGGGGTGCTCGCCTCCGACGAGGCGGACACGGTGTCGGCCGCTCGCTTCACCACCAACGCCCGGGCCGGCGCGCCCGTGATCGTCTCGCGCGCGGCGCAGCTCGACGGGCTGCGTGCCGTGGCCGCCAATTCGGGGTCCTCCAACGTCGGGGATGGCACGCGCGGGATCGAGACGGCCGTCGCGATGCAGCAGGCGGCAGCCGAGGTGCTCGGCGTGGATCTGGAGCAGGTCGCCGTTGCGTCCACCGGTGTCATCGGTTTGGAACTCCCGCGCGCCAAGGTCGTCGAAGGCGTGCGTTCCGCGTGCCGGGAGTTAGGTGGCGGCACGGAGGACTTCTCGCAGGCCATCCTCACGAGCGACGCCGGCCCCAAGCGCGCCTGTCTCGAGGTCGAGCTGCCCTCCGGCACCGTTCGCCTAGCCGCACAGGCGAAGGGCGCGGGGATGATCTCGCCGCGCCACGCGACGATGTTCTGCTTCGTCCAGACCGACGCCACCCTCGACGCCGACACCCTCGACCTCCTCACAGGCGTCTGCGTGAAGCGGTCGTTCGACCGGATCAGCGTCGACGGCCAGCTCTCGACGAGCGACACGGTCGTGTCGATGGCGAGCGGAGCCTCGGGCATCCGCGTCGAGCCCGAGTCGCCTGACGAGCTCGCCCTCGGCGAGGCGCTCGACGCCCTGCTGCGGCAGCTGGCGCTCGAGATCGTGCACGACGGCGAGGGCGCGCGGCGCGTCGGCCGCATCGTCGTGACCGGACGCCCGGAGGCGGTAGAGCCGGTGGCCCGCGCGGTCGCCAACTCGCCGCTCGTGAAGACCGCGCTGTACGGCGGCGACCCGAATTTCGGCCGGATCCTGCAGGCGGCCGGCCAGGTATGGCCGCCCGGCGAGCCCTTCGTCGCCGACCTCTACATCGAGGGCTACCAGGTGGTCTCGGCGGGCGAGGCGGTCGATCCGGCGCCGGCCGAGCTCGTGCAGGCCGACGAGGTCGAGTACGCGCTCACGCTGCCCGGCGAGGGAGGCGAGACGGAGGTCTTCTTCTCCGACCTCAGCCCGGACTACGTCAACTTCAACGCGGAGTACAGGTCGTGAGAGACGTCGCAACCCTGCTCGAGGCGCTCCCGTACATCCGGGAGTTCCACGGCAAGACGGTGGTCATCAAGTACGGCGGCGCCGCGATGGTGGAGCCCGAGCTGAAGGAGGAGTTCGCGCGCGACGTGGTGCTCCTCAAGTACGTGGGCATGAACCCGGTGGTCGTGCACGGCGGCGGGCCGGACATCACGAGCTATATGGAGCGGCTCGGGATGGAGGTGCGCTTCGTGGAGGGCCTGCGCGTGTCCGACGAGGCCACCGTCGAGGTGGCGAAGATGGTGCTCGTCGGGAAGCAGAACAAGGACATCGTCCTGCGCGTCAACCGCCACGGCCAGCCGGCTGTTGGACTGTGCGGCGACGACGGGCGGCTCTTCACCGTGAAGAAGCAGCTCGCCGGCGGCGAGACCGACATCGGGTTCGTGGGCGACATCGAGACGGTCGACGTGGACGTGCTGCTGCACATCGCGCAGGACTACATCCCGGTGGTGGCGTCGGTGGGCGCCGACGTGGAGGGCAACTCCTACAACGTGAACGCGGACGCCGCCGCGGCCGCGGTCGCCGAGGCGCTCGGCGCGTTCAAGCTCGTCTTCCTCACGGACGTGGAGGGCTGGCGCGCGGAGCCGGACGACCCGACCAGCCGCATCTCCGAGGCCACCGCTGAGGAGGTGAGGGAGCGGCTCTCCGAGGTGAGCGGCGGGATGCGACCGAAGCTCGAGGCCGCGGTGCACGCGCTCGAGGCCGGCGTGGGCCACGCGCATATCCTCGACGGCCGCCAGCCGCACTCGCTGCTCCTCGAGCTGTTCACGAACGAGGGCATCGGGACCAAGCTGTGGCGCTAGCCGAGCTCCAGTCGCTGGAGCGCGAAGCGCTCATGGCCACGTACACGCGCAACCCGGTCGAGTTCGTGCGCGGCGAGGGCACGCGCCTCTGGGACGACGAGGGGAACGAGTACCTCGACTTCCTCACCGGGATCTCCGTCGCCCAGCTCGGCCACGGTCACCCCAAGGTGGTGGGAGCGGTGCGCGAGCAGGCCGGCCGGCTCATGCACGTCGGCAATCTCTTCTACACGGAGCCCGGCATCCGGCTGGCGAAGCGGCTCGCGGACGCTTCGCTCGGCGGCCTCGTGTTCCTGTGCAACTCGGGCGCCGAGGCGATCGAGTGCGCACTGAAGCTCGCGCGCAAGCGGCGCCGCGGCGGCGAGTTCGTCGTGATGGAGGGCGGCTTCCACGGGCGCACGATGGGCGCACTGTCGGCGACCGCGCAGGAGTCGAAGCAGGCGCCGTTCGCGCCGCTCGTGCCCGGCTTCAGGGTCGTGCCCCGCGACAACGCCGATGCCCTACGGGCGGCGGTCGGGGCGGACACCGCCGCCGTGCTCATCGAGCCGATCCAGGGCGAGTCCGGGATCCATCCGCTCGACCCGAAGCTGCTGCAGGCCGCCCGCGAGGCGTGCGACGAGCACGGCGCGCTCCTCGCCTTCGACGAGATCCAGTGCGGCATGGGCCGCACCGGCACGCTCTGGGCCCACGAGCAGCTCGGCGTGACGCCGGACGTCATGACCGTGGCGAAGGGGCTCGGCGGCGGCCTGCCGGTGGGCGCCTGCGTGACGAATCCCGCCAACGCCGACGTCCTCGAGCCGGGTGACCACGGCTCGACGTTCGCCGGTGGACCCGTGGTCGCCGCGGCGGCCAACGCGGTGCTCGACGTGATCACCGCGGAGGGCTTCCTCGACGGCGTGGGCGAGCGCGGCGAGCGGTTGGCGAACGGGCTCCGCGCCCTCGGCCTCGAGCCGCAGGGCCTCGGCCTGATGCTCGGCTTCGACGTGCCCGACGCGCAGGAGCGCGCCCGCCGCCTGCTGCTCGACCAGAGGCTCGTGGTCCACGCCACCGGCCCCGGCCGTATCCGCCTGCTGCCTCCGCTCACAGTGAGCGACGATGAGATCGACGACGCCCTGCGCCGGCTGGGCGCGGAGCTTCACTAGGGTCCGCGCGCGATGGCCGACGAGCGCCACACGCTGATCAAGACGGCCTCCTACGAGGCCGAGCCCGGCGAGGTGGGGCGCGTGCTGCTGCTCTATTCCGGCGGACTCGACACGTCCGTGATGCTCAAGTGGATCCAGGACGAGTACGAGGCCGAGGTCGTCGCGCTCACGGTCAACCTTGGGCAGCCGGGCGAGGACTACGACGTGGTGAGGGGCAAGGCGCTCCAGCTCGGCGCGCTCGACTGCCACATAGTCGACGCGCGCGAGGAGTTCGCGGGCGAGTACGTCCTTCCCGCCATCAAGGCGAACGCGCTCTACGGCGGCGGCTACCCGCTGTTCACGGCGCTCGGTAGGCCGCTGATCGCGAAGCTGGCCGTCGAGTACGCACAGACGAGCGGCTGCGACACCATCGCGCACGGCTGCACCGGCAAGGGGAACGACCAGGTGCGGATCGAGTCGACGGTGATCGCGCTCGACCCGGCTATGAAGATAATCGCGCCGGTGCGCGGCTGGCAGATGGGGCGCGAGGAGGAGATCGCCTACGCGCGCGAGCACGGCATCCCGGTGAAGGGCGGGACCGAGGCGCCGCCCTACTCCATCGACGACAACCTCTGGGGCCGTTCGTCGGAGGGC
>DASQTS010000202.1:0-8698 GCA_035641775.1 Thermoleophilaceae bacterium | reverse complement strand
GCCGATGCGCACCGCGCCGACCGGCACCGGGAACGGGATGTCCGACACCATCAGGGCGGCACTCGTGCCGTTCATCGCGAGGATGTCGTAGGGGTTCTCGTGGTCGATCGACATCGGGATCGACACGAGCTGCGTGTCGCGGTTCCAGCCCTTCGGGAAGAGCGGGCGAAGCGGCCGGTCGATCATGCGCGCGGTCAGGGTGGCCTTCTCGCCGGCCCTGCCCTCGCGTCGGAAGAAGCTGCCCGGGATCTTCCCCGCCGCATACATGCGCTCCTCGACGTCAACCGTCAGAGGAAGGAAGTCCACGTCGCGAGCTGCGCCCGCGGTCGCGGTGGACAGAACCATGGTCTCGCCCGCCTGCACTACGACGGAGCCACTGGCCTGCTTGGCGTACTTGCCGGTCTCGAAGCTGATCGAGCTACCGCCGATCTCAAGGGAGACCCGGCTTACACCGTCATTCATGAGTGTCCTTTCCGCCGCAGCGCAAGCTTGGCTTGCGGGGCGGCGTAATCTGGCCGCCTCCGGTTGGCGGCAATCTTTCGTACGTTCCGTTGCGAACCCGAGCGACTCTAGCAACAGGCTGCCGCTCGGGCCCGCAACGACGAACGTCTGCTACTGCCGGATTCGGCAGTCCCCGCGCAGGTCGAGGCTCCGCCGCTTGCCACGGGCGACGAATACCTGACGAGCCGAGCGGGTCACCCCCTCCGGGCTTTCGCAGGACAGCGTCCAGGTCTCCTCCGGAGCCTTATACGGATCCGGGCTCGCATACGTCACGGTCCCGGTCCAGGGATCGGCGGCGGCCCAGTTGATCACGCGGACCACGTACGAGCCGGATGGATCGGGGATCGTCCCCTGCTCGAACCCGGTGATGCCGTTCGTCGCGCCGTTCCCCGACGAGATGACGGGCTCACCGGTGGCCTGGCCGTTCGCGTCGGCCTTGTACCAAACTGCGCATCTTCATCCATGCCCCTAGGTCGCTATCAGGGCCTGGAACGCACACCCTCCAGAAAACTTGCGTCCGGTACCCCGGGATGCGGAGCCCCTCGCACGAACTGCGTCGGCGTGGTGGTCACCCCGGCTCGGATCCCGGACCGGAAGTCGCGCTCGACCCGCTCCGCGACCTCCTCCGACCGGCGGTCGGCCTCGAAGCGCTGGAGGTCCAGGCCGAGACGCTTGGCTCGCTCCCATAGGTGCGGGTCGTCCAGGTGCCCCTGGTCCTCCAGCAGCGAGTCGTGCATCTCCCAGAACTTGCCCTGCCTCGCCGCCGCCTCCGCGGCAGCGGCCAGGACGCGCGCGCGGGGGTGCTTCGACACCACGGGAAAGTGTCGGAATACGCGCGTCACCGGCAGCTCCTTGAGGATCAGGTGCGCCTTCGCGCAGTACGGGCACTCGAGGTCGGCGTACTCGACGACCACCGGGCCCTCGCCGCGCCTGTGGTCGGCGGGGCCGGGCTCAGGCGGGGGTGCGCTGCTCCAGCGCGTCAAAGATGAGGTTCGCCCCCGGCACCTCGAGCGGAGGCGACAGGTAGGACCACTGGACCGTTCCGTCTGGGCCGACCATCACGAGCGCGCGGCTGGCCACGCCGTGGTCCTCGGACCAGACGCCGTAGGCCTTCGCCACCTCGCCCTTCGGGTGGAAGTCGGCGAGCAGCGGGATCGAGAGCCCGCCGTGCTGCTGGAAGGCCCTGTGGCAGAAGGCGCCGTCGACGGAGATACCGACGAGATCGGCCCCCGCCTCGCCGAGGTGCGGAAGCACCTCCTGGTACACGGACAGCTGATCCGTGCAGACCGGGCTGAAGTCGGCCGGGTAGAAGACCAGCACGAGCGTTCGCCCCCGAAAGTCCGATAGCGAGACCCTGTTGCCGTCCTGATCGGGAAGCGTGAAGTCCGGCGCCGCAGCTCCGGGCTGGATCATCGACGGAGCCCGAGCTCCTGGATCAGCGACCGGTAGCGCTCGATGTCCGAGCTTTGTAAGTAACGGAGCAGCCTGCGCCGCTTCCCGACGAGCATCAGGAGGCCGCGCCGCGAGTGATGGTCCTTCCGGTGCGTGCGGAGATGCTCAGTGAGTTCGTTGATCCGCGCAGTGAGCAGCGCCACCTGAACCTCGGTGGATCCGGTGTCCCCATCGCCGCGCCCGTACTTGGCGACGATCTCCTTTTTCTGCTCGGCTGCAAGGCTCATGTGCGACGCGAAACCGTAGCAGGCATGCGGTGTTCCCCTGGTACCGTTCGGCCACCCGCGAGCGGAGGGTTTCACTGGCTGGCTTGCGCGACATTCTCGCTAGGTGGTTCAGGGCCGCTGCGGCGGCTGCCGAGGGGCAGCGGACGGTGGCGATCAGCGTCCAGCGGCAGCTTCACAGCAACTGGTGCTGGGCGGCCTGCGCGAGCAGCGCGTCCGGCTTCTTCGATCAGGCGAGCGTCTGGGGCCAATGCGCCGTCGTCAACGCGGAGCTCGACACGAAGCAATGCTGCGCGGACGGCGCCAGCGCCAAGTGCAACGTCCCCTGGTACCTCGACCGCGCCCTGCGCCGAACCGGCAACTTCGCCCGCAAGAGCGACGGGCCGGCACTGTGGGAGGCGGTCCGCGCCCAGATCGACGCCGGCCTGCCGGTGGGCGTCCGGATCGGCTGGTTCGGCGGCGGCGGGCACTTCGTCATGATCACCGGCTACCGCGCGGCCGGCGGCGCTCGCGAGGTCGACGTGCAGGACCCGTGGACGGGCAGCTCGCGAATCACCCTGGACACGCTGGCGAACAGCTACAAGAACCGGGGAAAGTGGACCCACACCTACCTGACGAGGCGCTGACGGTTGCCGATCCGATTCCCATCCCCGCCTGAGGCCGCGCCCGCCGGCGAGGGCGCCCTGCCGCCCCAGCCCGTCTACACGGTCGGGCTCGATGAGCTCGGCGCGACCGGCATGGCCGAGGAGAGTGCGACCGCCGCGCCGAGCTGGCGCGTGAGCCGGTTCGACGCCGCGGGCCGATCCGAGGTCGTGGAGCTAAGCCCGGGCGCCGCGGCCGCACCCGTCTCGGCGGGCGACGACCGCTTCGGCCCGCTGATCCGCGAGGCGCTGGCCGTCGCCGGCCAGGACGAACGCGTCACGGACGGGGACTACGAGGCGCGCCTGTACCGCGTGCCCGCGCTGACGCTGCTCGCGCTCTGGCTCCACTCCCCCGGATCCGTGGACCTGTTCGTGCCGGTCGGCCCGGCTCCACCCGGGCTGGAGCGCAACCGCCTCTACGAGGACCCGGACTTCACCGCCGCGGTCAACGAGGCCGCCGCCGGCCTGCGCGAGGCCTACGACGCCGCTGAGAACGCCGACGAGCTGGGCTCCTGAGGGCATGTCGAGCTCTGCCGTCCAGGCCTTCGAGCGCGGAGCCGATGCCATAAACCGGCTCGACGCGGACGCTCTGGCCGAGCTAGTTCACGAAAACGGCGTCTTCGAGCCGCTGCGCGCGGCCACCGAGGGCGCCTACGTCGGACCGGACGGGATGCGCCGCTTCGTCGCCGACACGGTCGAGACGTTCGACGTGTTCGAGGCGATGCTGGAGGAGGTGAGCGACCTCGGCGACGGCAAGGTCCTCGGCGTCGGCACGATCCGCATGCGCGGCCGCGGCAGCGGGTTCCAGAACGACGTCACGACGGCCGCGGTCGCCCAGTTCCGGGACGGCCTGCTCACGCGCTACAAGGATTACGGCGACCCGGAGCTCGCGCGCCAGGCGGCCGCCAACGATTGGTGAGAGAGTTCGCCCGATGAGACGGCTTCAGAGCCAGGGCGTCCACCACATCACGATCGTCGGCGCGGACCGGCAGACCTCGATCGACTTCTGGGAGGGCATGCTCGGCATGCCGTTCGTGTTCGAGCAGCCCAACCTGGACAACGAGTCCGAGAGCCACCTCTACTTCGATCCGGGCGATGGGCGCCTCATCACGATCTTCACGAACGAGGAGCGCACGCCCGACCCGACTCGCACCTCGACGGACCCCGGCGCGGTCCACCACCTCGCGCTCGCGCTGTCGAAGGCCACCTTCGACCAGGCGGTCGAGCGCCTCGAGGAGCGCGGCATCGAACACAGCGGCGTCAAGGACCGCGGCTTCATGGACTCCGTCTACTTCAAGGACCCGCTCGGCCTGCTGATCGAGTTGGCCGCCTACCGCTTCGAGCCCCCATTCGGCTACTCGCACGCCGAGGTGCTCACCGAGGCGCACCGGATCCGGACCGAGCGCGGCGACTACAACATCGCGCCGGTCCACCTCGCGGACGCGATCGAGGAGCTCGCTCAGCGGCGCGCCGCGGCCCGGGCCTCCATCTCGTAGCGGTTCGCCCGGTAGCGCGTCCGGTCGCTCGAGAAGGTCGACGGCCGCGCGTACGAGAGCCACACGCGTAGCGGCCGGTGCTGGAGCTGCCACACGTGGCAGAGCTCGTGGGCGATGAGGTCCTCGTCCAGCGCCGGCCCCTTCAGGAGGACGAGGTGCCTCGTCGCGTAGCCGCGAAAGTGCCGGAAGCCCGGGACGCGGAACAGCCACGGCACGACGAGGATGCGCACGCCGCGCAGGTCCACGGGCTCGGGATAGAAGTCGAGCCGGTCGAGCCGGCACTTCGCCCGCCGGAGGAGTTCCCGGCTCTCTTCGGGTATGAGACCGCTCATGACAGCTGTGCCCAACATTGAACTCAACGACGGCCACACGATCCCGCAGCTCGGCTTCGGCGTCTTCCAGATACCTCCGCGCGACACCGTCGAGGCGGTCACCGAAGCCCTCGAGGTCGGCTACCGCCACATCGATACCGCCGAGATGTACGGCAACGAGCGGGAGGTCGGCCAGGCCGTCGAGCAGTCGGGCCTCGACCGAGGCGAGGTCTTCGTCACGAGCAAGTTGAACAACTCGTTCCATCGCCCGGACGACGCCAGGCGTGCGTTCGAGCAAACGCTCTCGGAGCTCGGCTTCGACTACGTGGACCTGTTCCTGATCCACTGGCCGCTGCCGACGCTGTACGACGGCGACTTCGCGTCTACCTGGAGGACGCTCGAGGAGTTCACGGGCGACGGGCGCTCGCGCTCGATCGGCGTGTCGAACTTCCAGGTCGAGCACCTCGAACGCCTCGCCGCCGAGACGGAGACCGTGCCCGCCGTGAACCAGATCGAGCTGCACCCGTACTTCCAGAACGAGGAGGTGCGCTCGTACGGCGAGGGGCACGGCATCGCGACCGAGGCGTGGTCGCCGATTGCCCAGGGCGAGTGCCTCGACGACGGGGCGATCGAGGATGTCGCCGCCCGGCACGGCCGCACGCCCGCTCAGGTCGTGCTCCGCTGGCACATCCAGCGCGGCAACGTCGTGTTCCCGAAGTCCTCGACTCCCGAGCGCATCCGCGAGAACTTCGAGATCTTCGACTTCGAGCTGGAGCCGCGCGAGGTCGAGGCGATCGACGGCCTGGACAGGGACGAGGGCGGCCGCATCGGCCCGCACCCGGACCGCTTCGACTACGTGCCCGCGTAGCGCGCGGAGCCCGCCCTACTCGGGCGGCACCATGCGCGCCTTCGGAGCAGGCGATGGCTTGCCGTCCGCCAGCGTCTCCTCCGCGGCGGCCAGCTCGTCCCGGAGGGCGGCCACCTGGTTGAGCAGCGCCCGAGCCTGCTCGCGCGCCGTGTTCGACATCGGATAGGGCGGGTCGCCGGCACCCCCCAGCAGGTCGCGGTAGGCCCCGGTCCCGCGCGCCGGGTCGCCCTCGTAGGTCTCGAGCAGGTCGGAGAGCAGCTGCTGCACCGCCGGCATGGCGATCCGCAGCCGGATCCAGCGGTGGTCGCTCCAGGAGAGCGGCTCGCCCTCGGCGCGCTCCTCGCCGAAGCGGCGCGCGAGCTTCGCGCCCGCGGTGCGGCCGCGCGCGGTGAGCCGCGAGATGACCTCCGGGTCCATGTTGAGGTTCATCCCGCCCTGCTTGGCGGTGAGGCTCACGTGGGCAATGCGGTCGCGCACGCCCGGCATGCGGAGCTGGGCGTCGTCCACGCGGTTCTGCATCGTGTCGATGATGTCCCCGAGAAAAGCGCCGAGGCGCTTGTCGAGCAGGCCGCCCGCCTCCGGCCTCGGATACCACCACGACAGGTAGCCGCCGCCCGCGGACTCCACCATCCAGACGTTGTCACCCTCGTCTGCCGCCTCGCCGTGGTCCGGGTGGAACGGGCGCAGGTTGATGGCGAAGGTCGGGCGGCGCGGCAGCGGCGCGTCGAAGAAGTGCACCGGGAAGTTGCTGCTCGCCCCGCCGTCCGTGAACCAGACCGGCTCGGCGGTCGGGTAGGCGTCCGGGCGTCCCGGCAGCTCGCCGCGCAGGTGCTTCCTGAGCTCCTCGCCGAGCCGCTGGTTCTCGGTCCGGCTCCAGTCGATCCGGTGGAGCGGTACCGCGCTCAGCAGGATCGGGAAGCTGAGGCTCATCCGCGCGGCCACCACGAGCGGCAGGTCGTCGGGCCCGGGCAGGGGCCGCAGCGGCTGGAGCAGCTCGCGGTGGAGTTCCGCCTCGTGCCGCTTGGCGTCGCCCTCGGGCAGCGGCGGCGGCTTCGCGATCATGTGGTCCACCACGCCGTCGGGAAACAGCCGCCGAAACTCCGCGGGATCGAACCAGAACTCCTGCGAGCTCCACGGCATCCGATGTGCCGTGTGGTTCGTGACGTTGGTGGTCATCATCGCGAGCTGCGGCCCGCCGGCCCGGTCCAGGTCGCCGAACGTCAGCGGCGCGCCCTCCGAGCCGTCGCGCCCGGCACAGCGCTCGATCAGATCGGTGAGCCACGGCGTGAGCGCCGGCTTCCTCGAGCCTTCCGGCGCGGTGCCGGAGCACATCCCGTAGAGGTTGTCCGGGATCGCTCGCGTCGCGCGGCGCATGACGGCCACCGTCAGCCCGGCCACGGCGCCGATCAGCGCGAGCACTATCCCCGCTGCGAGCGCCGCCCAGCGCACCGCGCCTCCCTCGCTCAGCGCGGCGAGCACCACCAGGCCGATCCCGGGGAGCGCGCCCAGCAGCGCGCCTAGCGGGAAGCGCCTCAGGCCGGTGAGGAGGATGAAGAGCCACTTCGCGCGCTTGTGCTCGAGCGACGCGAGCAGCATTCGGAACAACCCCTCGGTGGACTTCTGGGGCTGGAACAGCTCCTGGAGATGCCTGTCGCCGCCGAGCCACTCCGGCAGCCGCGCCAGCTCGGCGAATCCGCCCTTGTCGCGGCCGACCTCCGCGGCGGCCGTGGCCGCCGCGGCGATCGCGCCGGCGGACGTTCCGCCCACGTTCACGAACCGGTAGGTCCGCGCGAGCTCGCAGATGGCATGCGGGTACACGACCCCGCTGGTGATCCCGCCCTTCATCACGATGTCGCACTCCCGCGTGGGATTCGTGTAGTCGACGTCAGCGAGATCGGTCATGCGACGCGAATCACCGCCTCGATCTTCCTCCCGTCCCCGGAGGCGTGTCAACGGCCAGGTGGGTTCCGTTCAGGTTGGGCGCGGCACGGCGATCTCCCTCGCCTGCTCAACGTCCCGGTTCATCTGAGCCACCAGCTCGTCCACGCTTTCGAAGCGCTTCTCGCCGCGCAGGCGCTCCAGGAATGCGATGCGGAGCGTCTCGCCGTAGATGTCGCCGTCGAAGCCGACCAGGTGCGCCTCCACGAGCAGCCCGCGGCCGGTCTGGAACGTCGGGCGCACCCCCACGTTCACCGCGGCGGGATAGCCATGCGCCCAGGCCGCGTATACGCCGTGGCCGGGCACGACGTAGGCGTCGTCCGGCACGAGATTTGCCGTGGGCATGCCGAGCTCGCGGCCGCGCTTGTCCCCCTGCACGACCTCGCCCTCGAACAGGAACGGCTCTCCGAGGAACTTCGCGGCGGTCCCGACCTCGCCGGCCGCCACGAGGCCGCGGATGTGGCTCGACGAGATCGTCTCCCCGGCCGCCTCGACGAGCGGTACCACGCGCGTCTCGAAGTCCCTGTGCTCGGCGAGGAACTCGGGCGTCCCCTTGGCGCCCCTGCCGAAGCGGAAGTTCTCGCCCACGGCGACCTGCTCGGCGCCCAGGCGGTCGATCAGCACCTCCTGCACGAACTCCTCAGCGGTCTGGGACGAGAAGCCCTTGTCGAAGGGGATCACGACCAGCTCCGCGACCCCCAGCCCTTCGATCAGGTCGCGCTTCACCGGGAACGTGCTGATCAGCTTCGGCGTGGCTTCCGGGTGGATGACCGACAGCGGGTGTGGGTCGAAGGTGAGCACCGTGTCGGCGCCGCGAATCACCTCGCGATGGCCGCGATGGACGCCGTCGAACGTCCCGATCGCCACCTTGCGCGCCCCGGAGCCCGGCTCGACGTCGGGAAGCGAGACGACCCTCATGCGTGACCCGCGCCGTTCATGCGGGCGCGAAGACTACGACGGGCTGCAACTCGCCATCCCGCGGCTCGGCGATGGCCAAGATGTCGCCCTCGTGCGTGAGCCGCGTGTGCCCCGCGTGCTCCTCCGCGGGGATCCGGCGCCCATGGCTGACAGCGCGGGCCTCCTCAGCTGACAGGACCCGCTCCGGCATGAACCCAAGTGCGTCGCGGATGGGAAGCTCCTGCGGAGCATCCTCCAGCCGAAACGGGCCGATCGCCGTCCGCTCCAGCTCCTCGCAGTAGGCATCGCCCAGGTCCGATACGAGGGAGCGCACGTACGTGCCGGCGGAGCACTCGATCTCGAACCCGGC